>DATKYX010000090.1:0-4841 GCA_035528255.1 Dehalococcoidales bacterium
GAGGATGTGAAAGCCCGATGTCATCGGCTGCCACTTCTTGAGAAAGTCCTGGAATTTCTGTGACGGGGCATCCTTCTGGTAAAAATCTTCCAGGCTGCTTAAGTGCAGGATACCGACGTATTTGAAGGGAATCTCCCCCGCTGCCGCCCCTTTTATATGCACCAGTTCGAATTTCTTGACCGAAGACAGACTCTCCAGCAGGGGCCCCTTCTCCTTGGTAACAAACTTCAGGTATTCTTCGTCGGTTACGTTTTCCGCCAGGTTGTAGAGGATAACCTCTTTAGCCATTTTGTTCACTCCTTTCTTAAGGCATTTTCAGATACGATTCTGTCCCTTTCCCTCCCCCTCGTCATAGAGCCCCCAGCGTTTAAACAGCATCTGATAGAACTCGGGCTGGGGGAAGTCGTGCAGCATATACATATTGGCTTTGCCGTAGGCGAAATCCCCCTCTTCGAACTCCCTGACCCCCGCCACCAGTTTTTCCAGCCTGTCTTTGGGCACGGAGAGGACGACTTCGTCTTCCGCCGCCAGCGCCCGGTGGTAATCGCCGATGTCGGGGAGGGTGACCATGAACTGGCCGTTAGCCATCACGGGCACGAGCTGGTAGCCGCAGGCCGGGGGGAAGAAGTGAGAGTCAACGCGGGCTTCTTCGTTCTTGAAATGCGTCGGCAGCAGCATGCTGCGAAGTTGGGCCGGGTTGGAGTAGATGAGCACGACGTCGGGCTCGAAGTTAGCCGTCCGCAGGGGGGCGGAGACGATGCCGACGTATTTATCACGCTCGAAGGTGGGAAAAGAGACGAACTGTTGCAGCTCGGGGTCGGCGGGTTTATCCACCAGCCCGTAGGCGATAAGGGCGGCGAAGCACCAGTTATCTTCCCGGAGCATAGCCACCGTTTCTTTCTGGCGGCGGGAAATGGCGAAAGCCTGGCACTGGGCGAGATGGATGCCCCGGTCTTTCAGGGGCCTGACGGCGCCCTCGGGAATATCGCTTTCCTTTTCCAGCATCTTTACGGCCAGGGGAGAGGTCCTCAGGAGCAGTAGTCGCTCGAGCTCTTCTCCGCAACGGTTGAAGTCGCTTAATGTCGTCATATTTAACCCCCGATTCTCTAAAAAATATGGTAGAAGCAGATAGCTAGTCCGCTATCTGCCCGTCGCGCATTTTAATCACCCGTTTGGCGTTGGCGGCAATCTCCACGTCGTGGGTGACCATAATGATGGTCTGCCCCTCGGCATTCAGGTCAGCCAGCAACTTGCCGATGTTAAGACTCTGCTGGCTGTCGAGGTTGCCGGTGGGTTCGTCGGCCAGGATGAGCTGCGGCTTCTTGGAGATGGCTCTAGCGATAGCCACCCTCTACCGTTCCCCGCCCGAAAGCTGTTTGGGCAGGTGCTTCATGCGGGCGGTAAGCTCCACCTTTTCCAGGGCTTCTTCAGCCATTCGGGCGGCCTGCGCCCCTTTGATGCCGGCCAGCCGCAGTTGCAAAGCCACGTTTTCTCTGGCGCTCAGCGTGGGCATAAGGTTAAAGGTCTGGAATATGAGCCCGATGTGGCGGGAGCGGATTCGGGTCAGGGCGCCGTCGCCGAGGGCGGATACATCCTCTCCGTTGAAAAAGACCCTGCCGTCGGTGGGCTTATCCAGGCAGCCGAGGAGGTGGAGGAGGGTGGACTTGCCGCAGCCGGAGGGTCCCACGATGGCGAAAAAGTCGCCGTGTTCCACCGTGAGGTCTACGCCGCGCAGCGCCGGCACCTCGACCTCGTCCATCCGGTAGACCTTGGTGATGCCCTCGACCCGTATTATCTCATTCATACCTGAGCGCCTCGATGGGATTTACCCTGGTGGCCCGCAGAGCCGGAATCGCGGCGGCTAGCGCCGACAGCACCACCGCCGTTATCACTATCTGTATCAGCGTCCAGGCACCTATTACTTCCCTCAAGCCGTAGCCGATGCCCATGTCGATAAGATAGGCGATGGGTATGGAAAGCAGGCTGCCCATAAGCCCGAGCATTATCGCCTCGAGGACTATGGTGCGCAGCACCAGCCAGCGCGAAGCCCCGATAGCCCGCAGCGTGCCTATCTCCTTGGTGCGCTCCGACACCGCCATGACCATGACGATAAAGACGACCACGGCGGCGATGATATAGACGGTGTAGTTTATCATGTTGAAGAACATCCTCTCCTGACCCAGAATCGTATCCAGGTTCTCGGCTATGTCCTCCTGGGTGAGCACGCTGACCTTGGGGTGGCTAGCGCGTATATTTTCCGCCAGGGCGCCGATGTTATCCAGCCGCACCGAGGTGATGAGCACCGCCGAGATGGACTCGGACTGCCCCAGTATGCTCTGTGCGGTCTCAAGGGGGACGATGACGACGTTGGAGGTGAGCCTGTCTTCCAGGCTCCGGCCCTCGATTAAGCCGACCACGGTCAGCGGTTCGCCGATTATCTGGATTTCGTCACCGACAGCGGGCTCGCCGAAGAAACTGCTTGCCATCGGCCCCAGGATTACCTCACGTGCACTGGCATCGCTGAAGGCAACCACGCCGTCTTTGACTACCGGCTCTTCGCCGATGTAAGCGCCGATTTTATCCACTTCCAGACCCACCAGCAACGCCTCCGGGGCAGCGTTGGGGTAGGGCGGCGGCGCCAGCTGGTAAAAAAGTATCGGCGTGGTCAGCGTCATATCTACCTGGCCGGCGACTTCATCGATAATCTGCCGCCCCTCTTCTTCTCTGAGTATGCTGCTTATGGGGGGAAATTCCTGACCGGCCACGCCGGCGGTGGTCTGAGAGCGCACGTAGATTTGCCCGGCGCCGGAGTATTTAGCCAGCTCGCTCTGCATACCGCTCTCGGTGAAATCGACGATACTGGTCATCATGATGACCAGTTCCAGCGCCACGGCGATGCCCAGAATGGTGAGGATGGTGCGCGTCTTGCGCGTCCACATATTCTTCCAGGCAATGTCAATCATTAACGGCTCCTGGTTATCATGTTTAAGAACGAGGCGAGGTTTCGCGGGGATTATAACACAGAAAAATAGAAGTTACGATGCCTGGCCTTACTTCTCCGACTTCTGTGCCCGTTGACCCCGGACAGCGTAGCCTGTATAATCTGCCCAGATAGAGCCGCTTCAAGGATAACCCAGGGTTAACGTATGCAGATTAGATTAAGCTTTCTCGGCGCCGCCCAGAATGTTACCGGTTCGAAATACCTGCTCGAGACGGATAATGTAAAGCTCCTGGTCGACTGCGGACTCTACCAGGAAAGAGAGCTCAAAGGGCGCAACTGGAACCCCTTTTTTATGCCCCCCCAATCGCTGGGCGCGGTGCTGCTGACCCATGCCCACCTCGACCATTGCGGTTTGTTGCCCAGGCTGGTCCTGAAAGACTTTAATCAGCCCATCTATTGCACCGCCGCCACCGCCGAAATCACCCGCATAATGCTGCTCGACGCGGGCAAGCTGCAGGAAGAAGACGCCGAGTTCAAGCAACGCCGTCATAAGAAGGAAAGGAGGAAGGGCAAATACCCCGAGATACCGCTTTACACCCAGGAAGACGCCGAAGCCGTTTTTCCGTTGTTCTCGCCCGTTAAATACGGCGAGCCCGTCCCAATCGGCGAGGGCGTTGAAGCCAGCTTTCATGATGCCGGCCATGTCCTGGGCTCGTCTATGGTCAGGCTCAAAGTAAAGCAAAACGGCGAGCAGCGGATAGTTATCTTTTCGGGGGATATCGGGCGCTGGCGCAAGCCCATGCTCGAAGACCCCACCCTCTTCGACGAGGCGGATTACGTCGTGGTGGAGTCCACCTACGGCGACAGATTGCTCGAACCCGTCGAAGATACGGCTAAAGAGTTCGCCGAGATTATAAACGCCACCGCCACCAAGGGCGGTAATATAATCATACCCAGCTTCGCCCTAGAACGCTCCCAGGAGATTCTGTATTACCTGAACAAATTCCGGCTCGAAAAGCGCATCCCCCACCTGCCCGTTTTCGTCGACAGCCCCATGGCCATAAGCATTACCGAGGTCTTCGGCAATTACCCCCAGCTATTCGACGGCGAGATGAAGAAGCTCTTGAGCCAGGAGAAATCGCCCTTCGCCTTCCCCGAATTGAAGATGGTGAGGACGACCGAGGAATCGAAAGAGCTAAACAAACTCACCGGCAGCAATATTATCATCGCCGGCTCGGGAATGTGCACCGGGGGCAGGATAAAGCATCACCTGGTTAATAATATCACCAGGGAGGAAAACACTATCCTCTTTGTCGGCTATCAGGCTTTCGGCACCCTGGGGCGGTATATCGTCGACGGCGCCAAGACCGCGCGCATCCTGGGAAACTACTACCCCATCCGGGCGAGGATAGCGCAAGTTCACGGCTTCTCGGCGCACGCCGACCGGGACGAGCTTATCAAGTGGCTATCCGGTTTAGCTAAGCCGCCGAGGCGCGTTTTTATAACCCACGGAGAACTAAAAGCTTCGAAGAACCTGGCCGGATTGGTGAGGGAGAGTAAGGGATGGGAAACACTAATCCCCCGCTACCGGCAGCAGGTCTTATTGGATTAAGGGGGTTCTTAAGCCATGAACAGAGAGCAGTACCTGGAATATATCGACCACTTCAATAATAAGAGATACGACGCCGTCACCGGCTACTTTACCCCCGATGTCAGCGTGGAGTACTTCACCATTCCGGGAGACCATAAGACGGCCCGCACCCTGCACGGGCGGCAGGAGTTTATCGACTCCTATAAATCACTGCACGGGTACGTGAGAGAGGCGCTGGAGCTGGGCGACTTTATGGTGACCGAGACGCGGCTCTTCGCCGAGCTTTACACCGAATTCCACTGCTTCAAG
>DATKYX010000091.1:0-4365 GCA_035528255.1 Dehalococcoidales bacterium
GATGACGCACTTAAAACGCGCCTGGCGCTTCCCCTCGGGAACCCCCTCCAGTTTAGCCAGCAGGTAGCTTACCCTGTCGGCGTCCGAAACCCCTTCTCCGGCATAGCGCGCCGAAAGCGTGCCCGGCTCGCCCCCCAAAGCCTCCACCTCCAGCCCCGAGTCGTCGGCCAGGGATAACAAACCGCTTTCGGCAGCCAGCGCCGTCGCCTTTAAGACGGCGTTCTCCTCGAAACTCTTCCCCACCTCCTCCACCTCGGTATCGATGCCCACTTGAGCGGGCGTCACCAGCTCGAAGGGCACCCCTTCGAGCAAACTCTTATATTCTCTCGCCTTGCCCTGGTTGTTCGTCGCCAGGAGGAGCTTGGGCATGTTATTCCTCCAGCTTAACGAACCGCCCCTTCAACTTCTTATAGACCTCGGGCATGGTGGTGTATTCCATCTCCTCCAGCGGCAGGCGGTGCGGCTCGAAAGGCCCGTGATAGCGCATGTAATCGGCCACATCAAGAGCCTTCTGGCGGGCGTTATCGAAGGACTTGTCGGCGAACATATCCCGCGGCCCCACCAGCTTACCCGCGGCAAGCTGAAAGCCGAGGGAGGTCACTCTCGGCGGCCCGTCGAAACGGGTCGGCGTGCTGTCCTCCACCGCAACCGGCATCAAAGGCCCGTGGTGCGAGCCCCTCATCCACCCCTCCACCAGCAACGGTAGCGTAAACGGCTCCACCACCTCGCCCACGGCGGGGAAATCCCCCTGCGCGCGCACGATACAAACGGGGTCGTCCTTGCCCACGTAGCGGCCGGCAAGCAGCGACAAACGCTGCGTGGATGACGCCGCCGCAATCTCGTTGGTCTCACGGTGATAGACGTTTTTTACCATGAAGCGCGAAGGCGCCCCGATGAAAACGAGCATATCGTAAATCTCCTCGGGCGCGTTAAAGACTATCTTCTTGTGCTCCTTGATATCTATTACCTCGAAGGCAAAACCGCGGTGCATGTTGGAAGCGATGACTAAACCTATCGTATTAAAGGGGTCGGCGAACATCTTGTAGAGCGGCATGTTCCAGGCGCCCGCCGAGGTCTTATCGGCCATAAAGATGATGACCGTCTCCGCCCCCCGCTCCTCGAACTCCATCTCGGCCACCCCCGGTCCCATCCCGCGCACGTTGCCGGAAAAGGCGTCGGCGAGCATGTCCTGCCCCGCCCCGTGCAGCTTCAGCTTCTTGGCCATATTAGTGCAATCGATAAAGGTGTCCCAGGCAAGCTTGTGTATCTTCTCGTTCGACTCGCCCCGCCCGTGGGTCATAATCAACTGCAGGTCGTCCCCGCACTTGGTTACGTAACAGTCAATCAGCAACCCGCTCGTCTTGGCCTTATCGGTGCACTCGCGGGCCAGCTCCAGAATATCCGGATGGGAATCGGAATGCCCCACGAACCCGCCGATATCCGCCTTGATTACGCTCAATGTGACCTTCATGATGCCTCCTTGCCAAAAATTAAAATTAGATTATAAAAATTAAAAACTAAAACTCGATGCCCCCCCGCGCCGCCACCCCCATATCGTAAGGGTGCTTAATCTTCAAGCACTCGGTAACTAAATCGGCGGCCTGCACCAGCCTGGTGTCGGCGCGCCTTCCGGTCAGGATAAGCTCCACGCCCCTGGGCTTATCCTCGATGAATTTAAGCACATCGTCCACGGAAATCATCTCGAAGAAAACGGCCACGTTCACCTCGTCCAATACTACCATGTCGTAGTCGCCGCTTAGCATCGCCTCACGGGCAGCAGCTAACGCCTTCTTTGCTCCTTCCCTCTCCTCCGCCTTGATGTTCTTGGGATCGACAAAACCCGAGCCGAAACGGGCCATGGTCACACCCGGCAGGCGGGAAAGGATGTGGAACTCGCCGGAGGGGTGCGCGCCCTTGATAAAAAAGGCGATGTAAACCTTCAACCCGTGACCCAGGGCTCGGATTACCTCCCCGATGGCGGCTGAGGTCTTACCCTTGCCATCGCCGGTGAAAACCTGAACCAGACCATTGGGCAACGGCTCCGGTGCCAGAGGACTATAAGATGACTTATCGCTCAATGAAGCCCCTAAGCGGAAAACTAGAGCAGTGAGTTAAGTTTAACCAACCCCACCCCACCCTGTCAAGGAACTTCTCGACTCAACCCCACCCCGATTTCATCTTTTCCCACCCGCCGCCCTTTTAAGGTAAAAGAAGGCATCGGGATGGGGAGAGAAGCCTATAGAGGTGACGCCTCTGTAGGGCGGGGTGGCGTGTGTAGTCTCCCCCCAGGTTAAGGAGTTTACTCATTAGGGCGGGCCGGGTGGGACAATACACCACACGCTGAACAAGGTGGTGAGGCGGGGCGTACCCCCCAAAATAAGAGATTTATAGGGGTCTAACCCCTGTCGGGCGGGCCGGGTGGGACGACAAACTATCGTTTGTTAACCCTCGAGCGATAGTGCTATAATTACCCTGAATCTAGAAAGAGAGGACTTAAACATGGCATCAACCGAAGAGCTTATCGAGGAATATAAACAGAAAAGGGCCAAAATCGAACAGATGGCTTCCCCCGAAGCCATTGAGAAACGCCACAGCCGAGGCCAGTGGACGGCCAGAGAAAGGATAGACTACCTCTTCGACCCCGGCACCTTCAACGAGATAGGCATATTCGTCAAGCATAGGACGACCAACTTCGGCATGGACAAAGCGGAAGTACCCGCGGAAGGAGTCGTCACCGGCTACGGCCTGGTCGACGGCAGACCCGTGGTCGCCTTCGCCGAGGACTTCATGGCTATGGCCGGCACCTTCGGCGAATACCACGGCCTCAAGGAAATACGGGCCATCGATTTCGCCAAGGAGATGGGCTGGCCCCTGGTCGGCCTAAACGACTCCGGCGGCGCCCGCCTCCAGGAAGGCATGGATACCCTGGAAATGTACGGCAACCTTTTCCGCGCCCAGATACGCGCCTCCGGCATCATCCCCCAGATAGCCGTGCTCATGGGCCCCTGCCTGGGCGGACAGGCCTACCACCCCATCATGCAGGACTTCATCATCCAGTGCCGTGAAACCGGCTTCATGGGCATTGCCGGCCCCGCCTTCGTCAAGACCCAGCTCGGCGAGGAAATCTCGCTTCAGGAGCTCTCCGGCTGGAAGGCGCACGCTGTAAAGAGCGGCCAGACCCACATCGTCGCCGAGGACGACAAAGACGCCCTTGACAAGACCAAGGAACTTTTGGCCCTCTTCCCCTCGAACAACTCCGAGATGCCGCCCCGAGCCCAGACCAGCGACGACCCCGAGCGCATTTGCCCCGAGCTCGATAGCATCATCCCCGACAAAACCACCCAGCCCTACGACATGTACAAAGTAATTCACGCCGTCGTTGACGACGGCTATTTCAACGAGATATTTAAGGACCACGCCAAGAGCGTTATTACCGGCTTCGCCCGCTTCAACGGACGGCCCGTCGGTATCTGGTCCAACCAGCCCATGTGGGCGGCCGGCACCATAGACTGCAACGCCGCCGACAAAGGCGCCCGCTTCGCCCGTTTCTGCGACCTCTTCAACATACCCATCGTCACCCTGGGCGACTGCCCCGGCTACATGATAGGCTCCGAACAGGACTGGCAGGGCATTCTACGCCACGGCGCCAAGCTCCTCTTCGCCTGGGCCGACGCCACCGTCCCCCTGATTTCCATCATCCTGCGCAAATCCTACGCCGGCGCCCACTACGGCATGCTCGATAAGGGCATCGGCGCCGACCTCGTCTTTGCCTGGCCCACCGCCCGCGTCACCATCGTCGGTGCCGAAACCGCCGCCAGCATCATCTTCGCCAAGGAAATCAAGAACTCGGAGAACCCCAAAGAGACAGCCGCCCAGCGCATCAAGGAATACAGCGAACTCTACGAAAACCCCTATAAAGGCGCCGAGCGCGGCTACATCGACGACGTTATCATGCCCAGCGACACCCGCAAGGTCATTAACCGCTCGCTGGACATACTGGAAAACAAGAATAAAGATAACAAGGCGTTCCTGGCTCGGCCCTGGAGAAAGTACTCCAATATCAACCTGTAGGTGAGTTGCTACGGAAATCATCCCGGCCATAGATATCCGGGGCGGCAGGTGTGTCCGCCTCTACCAGGGCGATTATGAGCGCGAAACGGTTTTCTCCGAAGACCCGGTAGAGGCCGCCCTCCAGTGGCAATCGATGGGGGCGCCCCGCCTCCACATCGTTGACCTCGACGGCGCCGCCGAAGGCAGCGTCCGCAATATAGATATCATCACCGACATCGCCCGCGCGCTGTTGATTCCCACCCAGCTCGGCGGCGGCATCCGCGACCTCGAAACCATACATAAATTGCTCAAGGC
>DATKYX010000092.1:0-12944 GCA_035528255.1 Dehalococcoidales bacterium
GAAGGCAGCCATCTTGCGGCCGCTGGCGATATCGGGCAGGTATTTTTTGCGCTGCTCGTCGGTGCCGTACTGCAGGAGGGTGAAGGTGCCCAGTCCGCTGGCGGCATAGCTGACGGCTACCCCGCTGCACACCCGGCTCAGTTCTTCCACCACCAGGCAGAGGTCGAGCAGGCCGCCGCCCAACCCCCCGTACTCTTCAGCGATATAGACGCCGAAAAGACCGGCGTCAGCCAGGATTTTCATTATCTCCGTGGGGAATTGCTCTTTTTCGTCGAGCGCCGCCCGCACCGGCAGCACCTGTTCCTCGGCTATGGTCCGCGTTAAACTCCTGATTTCCTTTTGTTGCTCGGTTAAGAAATAATCCAAGACACTCCTCCCGAATGTGTTTACAAAATTGAATGAGCTTATTATAAGCCGAGCCAACTACCCGCTGTCAAGGATTGGGCAAACCTTGACACTATGCCACCATTAAAGGTATATGTATATATTGGAATATTCTCCGACTTGAGCTAACCAAAGAGCACGTAACCAGGAGGTGACGCAATGGAAGCCAAGGCCTTTGTGCTGATTGAAACGGCGGTGGGCAGAAATAAGGACGTAGCCAATGCCCTGAAAAAGCTGAAGGGGATGAAGTCGGTTGATGTCGTAACCGGTCCTTATGATATAATCGCTATACTGGAGGGCAACAGCCTGAACGACATCGGCGACCTGGTTACCGAGAAAATCCACCCTATTGCCGGTATCTCCCGAACCGTGACCTGTCTGGCAATAACGGGAACTTAACCCCTATTCGGGTTTTAAGCTAAATCAAAGACCAACCTTAGAAAGGGAGAACCGAACTATGGACTTTAGATTGAGTGAGGAGCAGGAGAAATTCAGGCAGGAGATTCGCTCCTTCCTGGAGGGCGAGATAAAGCAGGGGCTGTGGGAACCGAGTTGCGACGCCTGGATAATGGGGCACAACCCCGAGTTTACCAAGCGGGTGTCCCGGAAGGGCTGGATTGGCTTAACCTGGCCCAAGGAGCAGGGGGGGCAGGGGCGTTCCTATATCGACCGCCTTATCCTGACCGAGGAGATGCTGCGCTACGGCGCGCCCGCCGCCTGCCACTGGTTCGCCGACCGGCAGATAGGCGGCGCTATCGTCCACTACGGCACGGATGAGCAAAAGAAGGAACTTTTGCCCATGATTTTGAGGGGGGAAGCCTACGTGGGGCTGGGCATGAGCGAGCCCGACGCCGGCAGCGACCTGGCTTCGATGAAGACCAAAGCCACCGAGGACGGCGATTCCTATATTATCGACGGGCAGAAGACCTGGACCAGCGGCGGCGGCAGCATGAACTGGATTTACCTGGTGGGGCGCACCGACCCCGATGTCCCCAAGCACAAGGGCATCAGCGAGTTCTTCTTCCGCACCGATTTGCCGGGGGTGAACGTGGTGCCCATCGTCGATATTACGGGCGGAGTGCACTTTAACGAGGTCTTCTTCGAGAACGTGCGCATCCCTAAGACCAGCCTTATCGGCGAGAAGAACAAGGGCTTTTACCAGATTCTTAACCAGCTCGATTACGAGCGTAGCGGTATGGAGCGGTTGATGGCGAACTATCCCCTCTTCGAAGCCTTAATCAACTACGTCAAGGAAACCAAGAGGAACGGCCAGCCGTTATCCCAGAACCCGCTGATTCGCTCCAAGCTGGCGCAGCTTAAGGTAGAGCTGGAAATCGGGCGGCTGCACATGTACCGCGTGGCTATGGTGATGGACGAGGGGCGCGCCCCGAACTGGGAGTCGTCGATGTCCAAAATCTACGGCACCGCCTTCGAGCAGCGCCTGGCCGGCGCCGCCATAGAGATTATGGGGCTCTACGGACAGCTTTCGCCCCAGTCGAAATGCGTGCCGATAAAGGGCATGGCCTATCATTCCTACCTGTCGTCCAAGGGCTACAGCCTGCAGGCGGGCAGCTCGGAAGTCTTAAAGAACATTCTGGCTTTAAGGAAGCTGGAGTTACCCAACCAGTAGAAATCGATTAGCGGACTTTATTAGGAGGCAATAACAATGCAGTTAGCTCTCTCCGAAGAACAGGAAATGTTAAGAACAATGGCGCGCGATTTCCTGACCGATAAGCTGCCCAAGGCGACGGTCAAGGAGATGGAAGAGAGTGAAGCGGGCTATTCGCCGGAATTATGGAAAGAGATGGCGGGGCTGGGATGGATGGGGCTGGCTTTCCCCGAGAAGTACGGCGGCAGCGATATGAGCTTCCTCGATTTAGCCATACTGATAGAGGAGATGGGGCGGGCTTGCCTGCCGGGGCCCTATTTTTCTTCGGTGGTATTGAGCGGTTTTACCATTCTCGATATCGGCAGCGAGGAGCAGAAAACGGAGTACTTGCCCAAGATAGCCAGCGGCGAGGTAATCTTTACTTTAGCCCTGACCGAAGCCAGCGCCAGCTACGACGCCGGCGGCATCGAGACTAAAGCCGTTGCTGAGGGCGATAATTATGTTATCAGCGGCACCAAGCTCTTCGTCCCCGACGCCAACGTCGCCGACCACATGCTGGTGGTGGCTAAGACCGACAAGGGATTTACCATATTTGTCGTCGACGCCAAGAGCGCGGGCATAAGCTATACGGTATTGAAGACCATCGCCGAGGACAAGCTCTGCGAGGTGGTCTTCGACAAGGTGAAAGTGCCCAAGTCCAATATACTGGGCGAGCCGAACAAGGGCTGGGACGAGGTAGAGAGAATCATCCGGCGGGGGGCGGTGGCTAAATGCTGCGAGATGGTGGGCTGCGTTCAGCAGGCGCTGGATATGACCGTCGAGTACGCCAAGGACCGGAAGCAGTACGGGCGCCCTATCGGCAGCTTCCAGGTTATCCAGCACTACTGCGCCGATATGGCTACAGACGTGGACGGCACGCGGCTTTCCGCCTACAAGGTCGCCTGGATGATGAGCGAGGGGCTGCCCTGCACGGAGGAGGTCTCCATCGCCAAAGCCTGGGCGGGCGAAGCCTGCCAGCGGGTTATGGGGTTAGCCCACCAGATTCATGGGGCTATCGGCGTGACCATAGACCACGACCTGCAGTATTACACGCGGCGGGCGAAGGCGGCCGAGGTCACCTTCGGCGACGCCACCTTCCACCGGGAGGTGGTGGCTAAGGAGATGGGGCTGTAGTTTAAGCCAGGGCTTCGAGCCTGGCTAATACTTCCTCTATGGTGGCTTCGGCGGTGGAAGCGCCCGAGGTTACCCCTATATGCCGCTTGCCCTTAAACCACTCGGGCTTAATATCTTTCGCCGTCTCCACCAAATGCGTCTCGGTAACCGCCGAGCAAAGCTCAGTCAGCCGGTTGGTGTTGGCGCTGCCATGCCCGCCGATAACCAGCATCAGGTCAACCTTTCCCGCCAGTTCCAGCGCTTGAGCCTGCCGTTTCCTGATGTCGTGGCAGATGGTATCGATAACGCGCAACTCGGAGTCGCGGCTAAAGGCGCCGTCGATGAGCTTTTTGACGAAGTTGACGAAGTCAGCGGGTATCTGGGTGGTCTGGGAGAGGACGCCGATACGGCGGGGTAAAGGCTCCAGCTTAAAGATGTCCTTTTCGTCAAGTGTCGCCACTCCCTTCCCCTCCGCCCAGCCGAGGACGCCCTTGACCTCGGTGTGGTCGGCATCGCCGTAGATAACCACCAGGAAGCCGGCCTGAGCCAACCTTCGGGCGGCGGTCTGGAGGCGGTGAACGAAGGGGCAGGTGGTGTCAACAATGTCGATTTTTCGCGCTTTAATCTTCTCTTCTATTTCGGGGGTGACGCCGTGGGAGCTGATGGCCACCGCTTCACCCTCGATATCGTCGATATCTTTAGCCACTTTGACGCCGATGCCCGCCAGCCTTTGCAACACCTGTTGGTTATGCACCACCGCTCCCAGCGTTTCCACCCCACCCCGCTCGCGGCAGACCTTCTCCAGTATATCGATGGCGCGCTTGACGCCGAAACAAAAGCCAATCTCTCCGGTCTTTTCAATCTTCACTTCTTGCCCCCTTCCCCATAGACCCCCCGGTATTCGGGGGGTAGAAGCTCGGCGATACGCCGCATAATAAGGACGGTATGCTCCGCCAACTCTTCTTTGGTTAGTTTACTGCCCGCTTTGGGCAGGGAGAAGGGTTTGCCGATATTGACCGTTATCCGGGGGCGGCGAAACAGCCACCTTGATTTTTTAAGCTTTTCGGTGCCGGCGATGCCCACGGGGAGGATGGGCACAGCCCGGCGGCCGGCGATTAGCGCCGAGCCGGGGAAAGCCGGCTGGAGTTGAGCCTTCCGGCTCCGGGTCGCTTCGGGGAACATCACCAGCACCCGGCCTTCCGCCAGGACGCGCTCCGACTGGCGTATGGCATTTCGGTCCAGCCTGCCCCGGTTCACCGGGAAGGAGCCCAGGCGGCGCAGGAAGTAAGCCAGGAAGCGGGAGTGGAAGAGCTCTTCCTTGGCCATGAAGACGACGGGCCGTCCCAGGCTGACGCCGAGCAGAGGCGGGTCGTTGAAATTAATGTGATTAGCCACCACCAGCACCGCGCCCTCGCGGGGGACGTTCTCTTTGCCCTCGACGCGCCAACAGGTAAAGAGCCTGAAAAACGCCCCGACAATCAGTTTGCCGATATAATAAAGCCAGAACAAGACGACAACTCCAATAATATGTCAATCAATTATAACCCCCGCTAGTGGCAAAGACAACGCTAACAAAAACTATTTCGGGACAGAGTCTTGATTAAAGCTGTTTTATACCCCATAATAGCCAGACAGAACTATGAAGAAGCTATCCATCGGCAAGCTGAGGGGGATGCAGGAGCTGGCTAACAGCGACGGCGTCTTTAACATGTGCGCCATGGACCACCGCCGCTCAATGATGCGCATGATGGAGGGGGGACATGTCGTCGAGGGTGGCACCAGCTACGAAGAAATGGCTCAGCGCAAGCTGGAGCTTTGTACCTACCTCGCCCCCCACGCCAGCGCCGTCCTGCTCGACCCCCTCTTCGGCGCGGCGCAGAGCATCAGCCACGACGCCCTGCCCAAGAGCACGGGGCTACTGGTCAGCCTGGAAGCCTCGGGCTACACGGGCCCGGCGGAATTCCGCATGACCGAGCTGGAGGAGGGGTGGAGCGTGGAGAAGGTTAAGCGGATGGGCGCCTCGGCGGTAAAGTTCCTCATTTACTACCGCCCCGATTTAATCGAGCTGGCCGACAAGCTGATGGAGCTGGTGGAGACGGTGGGGCAGGAATGCCAGAAGTACGACATCCCCTTCGTTATCGAGCCTTTGAGCTACCCGCTGGGTGAGGAGACGAAAAACCCGGCGCAGTTCGCCGCCGCCAAGGAGCAGCTGGTGCCCAAGACCACCGGGCATATGACCGCCCTGCCCGTGGACCTGCTCAAGTCCGAGTTTCCCAGTGACCTGCGCTATAACCAGGACAAGGGTAAACTTATCGAAATCTGCCGGAAACTGGACAAGGCGTCCCGGGTGCCCTGGGTGGTATTGAGCGCGGGGGTGAGCTTCGAGATTTTCTGCCAGCAGGTTGAAATCGCCTGCCGGGCCGGGGCTTCGGGCTTTCTGGCCGGGCGGGCTATCTGGCAGGAGGCGATGAACATCGACGACCCCAAGGAAAGGGCTAAGATACTGAAAACGGTGGGAGCGGAGCGGTTGAACAAGCTGACCGAGATAGCCGCTAAACACGCCGTGCCCTGGTACAAGAAGCTGGGGCTGACCAGCGACGGGCTGGCCGAAGCCGGCGAAGGATGGTACCGGCAATACTGACATGAATAACTCTTTGATTGCCACCATAACCCTCAACCCCAGTCTCGACCAGCACCTTACCGTGGACGGGCTGGTGGTGGACGGGCCCAACCGCTGGTCGCGGCTGCACCGCTACGCGGGGGGGAAGGGTATAGACGTCTCGCGGGCTATCCACGAGATGGGGGGCAGGACTATTGCCTACGGCTTCATCGGGGGAGCGGTGGGGCGGGAGGTTGAAATATTCCTCGACGAGGAAGGGGTGCCCTTTAGCTTTACCCCCGTCAAGGGTGAGACGCGAACCAATTTTATTATTACCGATAGCAAGACCAACCACCAGACCCGAATCGATGCCCCCGGCCCCCACATCACCAAGGGTGAGTTCGCCCGGTTCGAGCGGAAGATGCAGCGCCTCCGCCCCAGCCCCGATTTAATCGTGGTGGGGGGCAGCGCGCCACCCGGTATTCCCAACAATGTCTATTACTCCATAGCCATGGAGGCTAAGGGCTTCGGGGTGAGGACTCTCCTGGACGCCGACGGCCAGTGGCTGGTCGAGGGGTTGAAAGCCAAGCCCTACCTGATTAAACCCAACGTGAGGGAGGCGGAGGAGTTGCTGAAGAGGGAACTGCCCGACGAAGCCGCCATCATCAAGGCGGCCCGCGACATAGTCGAGATGGGCATTGAAATAGTCGTTATCTCGCGGGGCAAGGACGGCATTATCGCCGCCACCAAGGACACGGTGCTGAAGGTGGTTCCGCCCGAGGTAAAGGTAAAAAGCACGGTGGGCGCCGGCGATTGCACCATTGCCGGACTCGCCCTGAAGCTGGCCGGTGAAGAGCCGTTAACCAAAGCCTGCCGGCTGGCGGTAGCCCTGGGGACAGCCGCCGTGTTGACCCCGGGCACGGAGCTTGCCCGCCAGGAAGATGTGGAAGCGCTGTTGCCGCAGATTAAGGTACGGAACATAACCAGCCAGCTGAGCAAGGCAATCTTTGCCGCCCGAACCACTTGACAAGGGGGCGGATGAGGAGTAACTTTAGGTTGAAAGGCCGCTTGGCGTTCGCCAGCTATAATCTTTATCGATATATTACCTCTAATTTCTAAAATAAATCGGGTTCAGGAGGTGAGCATATATGAGACAATCGGGAACACCCCTAATCTTCGGTCATTTTGGAGGAAAAACTATGAAAAGAATAGTGATGCTTTTCCTGGCACTTACCCTGCTGGCGTTCCCCCTGGTAGGCGGTTGTACCACGGAAGAAGAGGAAACCTTCGAGCTTACCTACAACAATTTCTTCCCGCCGACCAACTACAACAGCATACTGGCTGACGCATTCTGCAAGGAGATTGAGGCGCGCACCGACGGCAGGGTGACCTTTACCTATTACCCGGCCGGTGGTCTAGCTGCCGCTGCCGATACCTACGATGCCGTGGTTGAAGGCATCGCCGATATCGGCATGTCCTGTCTGGCTTATACCATGGGGCGCTTTCCCGCTTCCGAGCTGGTCGACCTGCCTCACGGTTACCCCAACGGCTGGGTAGCCACTATGGTAGCCACCGACTTCTACAACGAGTTTATGCCCGACGAGTTCGACGATTCCCATCCCCTCTATTTCCACGCTCACGGCCCGGGTATTGTTTTCACCGTCGATAAGCCCGTGCGCACGCTGGAGGACATGCAGGGACTGGTCTTGCGGTCAACCGGTAACGGCGCCGCCATCGCCGAAGCTCTGGGCGCCACCGGCTATGCTGCGGCACAGGGAGACGCCTACGAGCTTATGTCCAAGGGCACCATTGACGGCAGCATGACCCCGATGGAGCCGCTGCTCGGCTGGAAACAGGCTGAGGTGGTCAATTATGTCACCAACTGCTATGACGTAGCCTACACCACCGATTTCTTCGTGGTTATGAACCTCGACAAGTGGAATGAACTGCCCGACGACATACAGGACATATTCACCGAGGTCAGCGAGGAGTGGGCTGAAAAGCACGCCATGCTCTGGTCCTATTACGACATTGCCGCCAAAGAGTACTTCCTGAGCTTTGCCGGCAAAGAGGTAATCGAGCTTTCGGCAACCGAAATGGCAAGGTGGGTTGACGCCGCCGCCGTGGTCAAGGACAACTACATGGTGGACAAGGCCGCGCTGGGGCTGTCCGTAGACGACTTCGAGGATTACCTGAACGAGCGGGTAGACTACTGGTCCGGCCGGTCACCATCGGATAACGATTTTCTGGACTGGTTCGACGACGAGCTGACACCGCTGCTACCGACAGAATAGAGAGCTTAATAATTCCCACAGGGGACTTAGTTAGGGGTGCCCGGGAGGACGACCCTTAGTTTTCGGGCGCCCCTAAAGAATGGCTTAAGCCTATGTCAGGCAAAATTGAACGCCTGGAAAGATTCGTCGATTCTTTCAGCAAATGGCTTAACTGGGTAGCGGGCGTGGGCCTGTTGGCTATGCTCGGCCTGACTATAGCCGATATATTCGGCATAAAGCTCGCCCAAGCCGGAGTCCCCTTTTTCCGCCCTATCCCCGGGGGTATCGAGGTGGTGGCTTTTCTGGGGGTGGTGGTAACCACCTTCGCCGTCGCCTACACCCAGGTTTTGCGCGGGCATATCAGGGTGGAATTCGTGGTCATGCGACTGCCTCCGCGGGTGCAGTCGGTTATCACCGCTTTTATCTGGCTTCTCAGCTTTATCCTGTTCGCCCTGCTCGCCTGGCAGAGCTTCGAGTACGGGCTGAGCCTGCAGGCCAAGGGCACCGTCTCCATGACGCAGAGGATACCCTTTTACCCCTTTGTCCACGCCATCGCTTTTTGCTGCATCCCCATCTGCCTGGCGCTGGCGCTGGAGTGCTTTAAATCGGTGCGGAAGGCGGTGAGAGGGTGAGCCCGGTTACTATCGGCCTTATCGGCATCGGCGTGCTGGTGGTGACTTTTCTTATCGGCATGCCCGTGGGCTTTGCCATGGCCCTTGTCGGCACGGCCGGTTTTTGCTTGCTGGTAGCGCCCGACGCGGGCTTGAGCCTGCTCGCCCGCGACTTTTTCAGCAACCTTTCCGCCTATTCGTTGACCGTCATCCCCATGTTCATCTTTATGGGCTCGATTGCCTACGCTTCGGGGATGAGCCGGAGGCTCTACGCGGCGGGCTATACCATCTTCGGGCAGATGCGGGGAGGCCTGGCTATGGCCACCATCGCCGCCTGCGCCGGCTTTGCCGCCATGTGCGGTTCGACCAACGCCACCGCCGCCGCCATGGGCCGGGTAGCCCTGCCCGAGATGAAGCGCTATAACTATGACGATTCGCTGGCCACCGGCTGCGTCGCCGCCGCCGGCAGCCTGGGCATACTTATTCCCCCCAGCACCATTTTTATCATCTACGGCATAATGACCGAGCAGTCCATAGGCAAGCTGTTTATCGCCGGCGTTCTGCCCGGCGTACTCCTGGCCGGACTGTTTATCATAGTGGTGGTCATTCTCTGCAAGCGCAACCCCAACCTCGCCCCGGGGGGGTTGGCGACCACCTTTAAGCAAAAGCTGGCCGGTCTGGCCGGGGTTATCGAGATGCTAATCCTGTTCGGCCTGGTCATCGGGGGGCTGTTTCTGGGCTGGTTCAGCCCCACCCAGGCGGGAGCCGCCGGCGCCTTCGGGGCTTTGCTCATCGGGCTGGCACGGCGGCAGCTGACCTGGAAGAGTTTTCTCTTCGCCGTCAAGGATACGCTGCGCATAACCTGCATGGTGATGATTATCGTCACCGGGGCCATCATCTTCGGGCATTTTATGGCCGTAGCCAGGCTGCCGCTGGTCTTATCGGAGTGGGTGGGGGGGCTGCCCCTGCCGCCGATGGCTATTATGGGGGTGATTGTCCTGCTCTACCTGGTGGGGGGTTGTTTCATGGACGCCCTGGCCCTGATTACCCTTACCGTCCCCATTATCTACCCGGTGGTGCTGGTACTGGGCTTCGACCCCATCTGGTTCGGGGTGATAATCGTCCTGGTCACCGAGATGGGGGTGATTACACCGCCGGTGGGTTTGAATGTTTATGTCATCAAGGGGGTAGCCGAGGACGTACCCTTGGAAACTATTTTCAAGGGGGTACTCCCTTTCTTAGCGGCGCTGCTGGTCGCCGTGGGCATACTGATGGTTTTCCCCCAGATTGCCACCTTCCTGCCCGGGCTGGCCCTCTACTAAAGCCGGTTTGACTTAGCCCTGCCGTTTTGCTATGCTCTATCTACAATTGAATAGGTGAAAGGGGTGCCCGAGCGAGAGCGAGGGCTTAAATTGGAAGCAAGAGCGGTGCGAATCCGCCACAGTCCCGCCTGCTGTAATTGAGGTTTCGACCTCATAAGTCAGAACACCAGCCCAGAGTTCCAGTCGCCTCCGCGGAAGGGGGGCAGATTATCGAGGATAATCCCCTTGTCCAGCAGACGAGGGGATTTTTTTATCAAATAAGCAGGTTTATAGATTGAAACGACGCAACAAGATAATACTGGTTCTATCGCTGCTGGGGATCTGCCTGATAGCCGCCCTCTTCCTGGCCAGCGCCTTCGGCGCCGTGTCCATCTCCATATCCGATATCGGCAAGATGGTGCTCAACAAGACAGCCATCTTCGATTTCCCCACCACCTGGACGGCCGCCGAGGAAACGATAATCTTCCAGATACGGCTGCCCCGCGTCATCGGAGGGGCGCTGGTGGGGATGGCGCTGGCGACGGCGGGGGTGCTCTTTCAGGGGATGTTGCGTAATCCCATGGCCGACCCCTATATCATCGGTACCTCGGCGGGAGCCGCGCTGGGGGCTACCGTGGCCATGTTCCTGCCCATAAGCCTGGCTTTCCTGGGCTTCGGGCTGGTGCCGGTGGCCGCCTTTCTCGGCGCCGTGGGCACGGTCTTCCTGGTCTATAACCTGGCACGGGTGGGGGGCAAGACGCCTATCATAAGCATGCTCCTGGCGGGGGTGGTGGTCAGCGCCATGTTGGCGTCTATTATGGCGTTGCTGATAACGATAAGCGACCGCCTGCAACTGAACCTGCAATCGGTCTATTCCTACCTGCTGGGGCACATCTCGGTAACCGGCTGGGAGCAACTGGCGGTTATCGCCCCGCTGGTTATCGGCGGCGTTATCTTCGCCCGCTTTTTCGCTTTTCACCTTAACGCCCTGTCGCTGGGGGAGGAGGGGGCGGCTTATGTCGGGGTGAACGTGGAGAGGGACAAGATTGTTATCCTGGTCCTGGGCTCTCTGCTCACCGCCGCCGCCGTTTCCATCAGCGGCTTAATCGGCTTTGTCGGGCTGGTGGTGCCCCACGCCATGCGCCTGGGCTTCGGGCCCGACCACCGCCTGCTCCTGCCGGCGGCGGCGCTGGGCGGGGGCGCTTTTGTCGTTATCGCCGACCTTCTCGCCCGCACCGTTATGGCTCCGGCCGAGATACCGGTGGGGGTGATTACGGCTATTATCGGCGCGCCGTTCTTCCTATACCTGCTGCGGCGCACCCGGAAGGAGTATGCTTTCTGATGATTGATTTAGATATTAACCGTGTCGATTTTTCTTACTTCAACGGGCTGGTTTTAGAGGATATCAACCTTTCCGTTAAGGCGGGGGAGATGGTGGGGCTGCTGGGGCCCAACGGCTCGGGCAAGACCACGCTGATTAAACTCGCCAGCGGCATCTTGAAGCCGGCGCGGGGGGAAGTCAGCCTCGACGGAAACTGCATAAGAGATTTGAGCCGCCGCTTTATCGCCAGCAAGGTGGCCGTAGTGCCGCAGCAGTTCCACATACCCTTCGCCTTCACCGCCAGCGAGGTGGTCATGCTGGGGAGGACTCCGTTCTTTAAAGCCCTGTCCGACGAGAGCGAAGACGACCGGCGGGTAGTCGATAACTCCCTGGAGCTGGCGGGCATCGAGAAGCTGGCCGAGCGCCGTTTCGACGAGCTGAGCGGCGGGGAGAGGCAAAAGGTAATCCTGGCCATGGCGCTGGCGCAGCAGCCCAGGCTGCTGCTGCTCGACGAGCCTACCGTGCACCTCGATATCGCCCACCAGATGGAGATGCTGGAGCTGGTGCGGGAACTGAATACGGGGCGGGGTCTTACCGTCGTCGCCGCCATGCACGACCTTAACCTGGCGGCGCTCTACTTCGACCGTTTAATCCTGCTCAAAGAGGGGCGGGTCTGGGCCGACGGTACGCCAGCACAGGTCCTGACCGAGGCGTGTATCAGCGAGGTCTTCGCGGCCTCGGTGAGGGTGGAGGTACACCCGCTGACCGGAGCGCCGCACGTCGTGGTCATGCCCAGAATGAAGGCTAACCACCAAAGATAACACCTCCCCGATGGACAGGACTGAGAGTAAGGGCTATAATCCCTGTAGTTATGGATTCCGAGGTCAAACTCAGCGTCCTCTTTACCGCCGAGCAGATAGCCGCCGCCGTTAAGCGCCTGGCGTCTGAAATCAGGCGGGACTACCTCGATAAAAACCCCGTTCTAATCGCCGTCCTCAAGGGCTCTTTTGTCTTCCTCGCCGACCTCGCCCGCCAGCTCAACTTCCCCCTGCAGATAGAGTTCGCCCAGCTTTCCAGCTATGGCCACGGGAGGGAGAGCGCGGGCAAAATCAAGGTGGTTAAGGACGTAGAGTGCGACATCAGGGGGCGGCACGTGCTGGTCGTCGAGGATATTATCGACACCGGTATTACCGCCCAGTTTTTCCTAAAGCATTTAATGAAGAAGCAGCCCGTCTCGCTGAAGCTCTGCTCGCTTACGGACAAGCCTTCGCGGACGCAGGTTAAAATCAACATCGACTACCTGGGGCTGACTGTTCCCGACAAGTTTATCGTCGGCTACGGCATCGACTGGGACGAAAAGTTCCGCTACCTGCCCGACATACGCGCCATAGAGGACGGGGGTTGATGCTCGCCCGCTTAATCTCGGTGGCTAAAGGGGAGTCGCCCGCCGACCTGCTCTTAGCCAACGCCAGAATAATCAATGTCTTCACCGGCGAAATCGAAGAGGGCAATGTCGCCGTCTGCGGGGACAGAATCGCCGGGATTGGCGACTACAAGGCGAAAAAAGTGGTGGACGTGGGGGGGAGGCACATCGCCCCCGGGCTTATCAACGGGCACATTCACCCCGAAAGCTCTATGCTGGATATCGGGCAGTACGCCCGCGCCGTGGTGCCCCACGGCACCACCACGCTGGT
>DATKYX010000093.1:0-4747 GCA_035528255.1 Dehalococcoidales bacterium
GCCTGCAGGTCCTTGAGGAACAAGACCTCTTTGGGGGAAAGCCCCGACTTACTGCGCACGAAGTTATCCAGCTGCCGCGAGAGGGAGCCGAGCAACTGCGCCGTGTCGTCGTGCAACTCGCGGGCGATGCGCTTGCGCTCCTCTTCCTGCGCCTGGGTAATCTTCTGCAGGTAGTAGCGCAAATTCTCCTGCATCCGCTTCTCCTGGGTGACGTCGCGGGCGATATTATGAAAGCCTACGGGTTCGTCGTCGGCGCCGATCAGGTTGGTGGAGACCATGCATATCGCTTCCTTGCCGTCTTTTCTAACTATCCTCAGCTCGTAGGGCAACTCCACGTTGAGGCGTTGCATCAGCCTCCGCCCCACCTCCCGAGCCAGCTCCAGGCTCTCACCGCCCATAAAAGACTTCACGTTCATACTCAACAGCTCATCCACCGGGTAGCCGCTTAAGTCGGCGGCGGCTCTATTGGCCGTAAGGATGTTGCCGTCGAGGTCGTGCGACCAGATGGCGTCGTAGGCGCCCTCGAACAAAGCCCGGAAGCTCTTCTCCGACTCGTGCAACGCCTCTTCGGCGCGCTTGCGCTCGGTGATATCCTCCAGTGTTTCGATGGCGCCGATGATTTTTCCGTCGTTGTCCCGGATGGGGCTGGCGGTAAAGTGGAGCCACTTACCCTGCTCACCCATGTCGGGGAAAAAGTCCTCGGCTTCGTAGGCGCCCTCGATGAGGCTCGACTCCCCGTGCTGCCCGGAGTAGTAGTCGGCAATCTCGCTCAAAGACGCGCCGTCCATGATTAAATCGGCCATGGCCGGCCTCTTCTCGGTGTAGAACGGGCGCCACTGCTGATCGGTGCCGATAACCTTATCCCGCTTTATGCCCGAAAGCGCTTCGAGGGCGGTGTTCCAGTAGATAACGCGGTGCTGCTTATTGATAACGAAAGAGGGAATGGAAGAGCCGTCGATAATCTTGGCCAGCATCTCCGAACCCGGTAAACTTTGCGGCATAGCCTACTCCCCACCCCCGGCCTAAGGCAGCTCTTCCAGGGTGAGCCAGCCTTTTCTCAGACCGTAGAGCACGGCCTCGGTGCGGGAGCCGACCCCCAGCTTATTGAATATAGTCCTCAGGTGCCCCTCGACGGTGCGGTTGCTCAGGTGCAGCTTATCGGCGATGTCCTTGTTGGTCATCCCCTTGGCCGCCAGCTTGATGATGTCCGTCTCCCTGTCGCTCAGGTGCTCGGAGGACCTCTCCAGCCCCTTCGCCTTGCCCGGTATGCGGAAATAGTTGACCACCTTGCGTGCCACCACCGGGTCGAGGACGGGCTCACCCTTATAGACCGCCTGGATGGCGCGGGTCAGCTCGTCGCCGCTGACGCTCTTCAAGAGATAGCCGGCCGCCCCCGCTTTAAGCAGGGCGAAGACGTATTCGTCATCGTCGTAGGCGCTTAAGATAAGCACGGCGATGCGGGGGTTATTCAGCTTTATCTGCCGCGTGGCTTCGATGCCGTTAAGCTTGGGCATGGCGATATCCATAATAATCACGTCGGGTTTCAGCTCGCCGGCTTTCTGCACCGCCTCCTCCCCGTCGCCCGCCTCCCCCACCACCGTAACCCCCTTCTCCGCTTCCAAAAGCCTGCGGATACCCTCCCGCGTGATGACATGGTCTTCGGCGAGAAGAACGCTGATAGTACTCATAAGGTTAATGCCTCCATCTAATCATAACAGAGCCTGCCCCCCCCTTCAAGCGTCAAATCATCCCCCCGATCTAAGGCGGATAGGTATTATCACCTACGTATATTTACCTAAGACAGGATGCCTAGTCGGTGGAAACACTGCTGGAAAATACCCGCACAAATGAGGCAAATACCGACGAAAAAACGGGCGTGATAACGGATGGAAAAGGCCTTTGGTGGGAGTAGTATGAAACTAGAGTTGATAAGGAGGTCGCCCGATGGAGGTTACGCTCGATTTTAGCAAGGTCAAGGCTATCGTCGAAGACTACACGGAAAAGGTCGATTCCCTTATCGACAGCTACGCCGACAAGAAAGAGCAGATAATATCGCTGCTCCAGGATATCCAGGCCGAATTCAACTATCTGCCCCAGGACGTTCTGGTCAAAATCAGCCAGAAGCTGGATATCCCCTTGAGCCAGGTCTTCAGCGTAGCCACCTTCTTCCGCGCCTTCAGCCTCAAGCCCAGGGGCCGCCATGTGGTGACCGTCTGCCTGGGCACCGCCTGCCACGTAAAGGGCGGCCAGAGGCTGGTGGACAAGGTAGAAAGAGACTACGGCATCAAGCCCGGCGAAACCACCGAAGATATGAGGTTCACCCTGGAGGCGGTCAACTGTCTGGGTTGCTGCGCTCTGGGCCCCGTGGTCGTTGTCGACGGCAAATACGAGAGCAAGATGACCCTGGAGAAGCTCGACCGCGTCTTGAAGCAATACAAATAAAGGCGAGGGGGATGACATGGTAGAGCAGGTACGAAAACTACTGGAGAAAAAATTGGAAAGCCCCGAAGGGCTCGAAAGCCTGCGCCAGTCCATTCTGGCTAAGCGAGACCCCCGGCGCACCTGCATCTCGGTCTGCGGCGGCACTGCCTGCCGCGCCTCCGGCGCTGAGGCGGTAGTCGATGCCTTTCTGGATGAAATCGAAAGGCGCGAGCTCCAGGTGCAGGTGTCGCTCAAGGAGACCGGCTGCCACGGCTTCTGCGAAAGAGGCCCCCTGGTAGTCATCGAACCCGATAAGATTTTCTACCAGCAGGTCAAGCTCGAGGACGTCGAGGAGATTATCGACCAGACCATCATAGCCGGCAAGGTCGTCGAGCGCCTGCTCTATACCGACCCGGTCACCAAGGAAAAGATCACCTACGAGCCCGACGTCCCCTTCTACAAGAAACAGACACGGATTATCTTCAGCACCAACGGCACTATCGACCCGACCAATATCGAAGATTATATCGCCGTCGGCGGCTACGCCGCCCTGGCTAAAGCCCTTACCGGCATGAAGCCCCAGCAAATCGTCGACGAGATTAAGCAGTCGGGACTGCGGGGGCGGGGCGGCGGCGGCTTCCCTACCGGGAGAAAATGGCAGTCCTGCCTCGAGGCTAAGGGCAAGGTCAAATACGTCATCTGCAACGCTGACGAGGGCGACCCCGGCGCCTACCAGGATAGAAGCCTGCTCGAAGGCAACCCCCACAGCATCCTGGAAGGTATGATTATCGGCGCCCGCGCCATCGGCGCCCACCAGGGCTACATCTACGTCCGCAACGAATATCCCCTGGCGGTAAGGCACGCCCGCATCGCCATAGAGCAGGCGATGGACTACGGGCTGCTGGGCAAGAATATTTTAGGCTCCGGTTTCGACTTCAACATAACCATAAACAAGGGCGGCGGCGCCTTCGTCTGCGGCGAATCCAGCGCCCTCATGGCGTCGCTGGAGGGCAAGGTGGGCGAACCCAAGGCGAAATACGTCCACATGGCCGAAAAAGGCCTCTGGGAAAGCCCCAGCCTGCTTAATAACGTCAAGACCTGGGCTAACGTCCCCCTGATAATCAATAAAGGCGCCGACTGGTTCTCGAAGCTCGGCACCGCGGGCAGCAAGGGCACGATGATATTCTCCCTGGTGGGCAATATCACCAACACCGGGCTGGTCGAGGTGCCCATGGGCATAACCCTCAGGGACATGATTTTCGATATCGGCGGCGGCATCCCCGACGGCAAGAAGTTCAAGGCGGTGCAAACGGGCGGTCCCTCCGGCGGTTGTATCCCGGAGCAGTTTCTGGATACGCCCGTGGACTTCGACGAGCTCACCAAGCTCGGCTCGATGATGGGCTCCGGCGGCATGATAGTCATGGACGAAGACACCTGCATGGTCGATGTCGCCCGCTACTTTATCGAGTTCCTCAAAGGCGAGTCCTGCGGCAAATGCACCCCCTGCCGCGAGGGCATCAACCGCATGAGCGAAATCCTGAGCAACATTACCCGGGGCAAGGGCAGCCCCGAAGATTTGGATACGCTGCAAGACCTGGCTGAGGTCTTAGGCGCCGGCGCCCTCTGCGCGCTGGGCCAGACGGCGGCAAATCCGGTTTTAAGCACCATCCGCTACTTCAAGGACGAATACCTGGCCCACATAAATGATAGGAAATGCCCCGCCGGCGTCTGCCGCGAATTAGTTCGCTTCTCCATTGACCCCGAAAAGTGCCAGGGCTGCCTCCGGTGCATCAAGGAATGCCCCACCGGGGCGGTAACCGGCGAGAAAAAGCAACCCCACACCATCAACCAGGATATGTGCATCAGCTGCGGCGCCTGCTACGACGTCTGCAAGTTCCAGGCCGTAATCAAGCGGTAATAAGGAGGTAGTTATGTCTAAGGTATGGATTGACGGTGAAACTTCGATAGAGGTGGAACACGCCGAAGGCATCGATGTCGTCCACCTCACCGTAGACGATAAAGAGATTGCCGTATCGAACGGCAAGACGATTCTGGAGGCGGTGGAGCGCATGCACGGCATCGGCAATATCCCCGCCCTCTGCCACCACCCCGCCGTCAAGCCCTACGGCGCCTGCCGCATCTGCACCGTCGAGGTCAGCGAGGACGGCGGTGACAGGTTCAAGTTCGTCGCCGCCTGCCTCTACCCGGTCAAAGAAGGCTTGATAGTCAAGACCCAGACTGAAAAGATAAAGAAATTGCGCAAGGGCATAATCGAGCTTCTGTTGGCCCGCTGCCCCAACGTCAAGAGGATACAGGAGCTGGCCGA
>DATKYX010000094.1:0-6975 GCA_035528255.1 Dehalococcoidales bacterium
CCCCGTCGTCCCCTATATCGAGGTCGTCCACGACCGGGGAGCGGTGGAGATTCAGCGGGGCTGCACCAGCGGCTGCCGCTTCTGCCAGGCGGGGATTCTATACCGCCCCCTCCGCCAGCGCCCCCAATCGGAGATTGTAAAGGCGGTGGGCGAGCTTATATCGAATTGCGGCTACGACGAGGTCTCGCTGGTATCTTTGAGCACCAGCGACTACCCCAAAATCGAAGAGCTGGTGGCGAGCCTGGCGCGCCAGTACAAAAACCTGTCGCTCTCCCTGCCCAGCCTGCGCATCGACAGCCTCTCGCTGAAGCTGCTGGAATCCCTCCCTGCCCGCCGCAAGATCGGGCTCACCTTTGCCCCCGAGGCGGGCAGCGAAAGGCTGCGCCGCACCATCAACAAGGGCACCACCGAGGAAAAGATACTGGCCACGGCGGAAGCCGCCTTCGCCCGCGGCTGGAAAAGCCTGAAGTTGTATTTTATGCTCGGGCTGCCCACCGAGACTATCGAGGACGTGGAAGAAATCGTGCGGCTGGTGGCTAAAATCCGCGCCGCGGGCAAGGGCACCAGGGGCGGCGTGCCCCAGGTCAGAATCAGCCTCTCCGCCTTCATCCCCAAGCCCCACACCCCCTTCCAGTGGGTGGCTCTTGACAGCCAGGAGCAGTTGAACGCCAAGCACGAAGTGTTAAAAGCCGGGCTGCGCCGCAAGGGCAGCCGCATCTCCTGGCGCGACCCCGAGGTCATCCTGCTCGAGGCGGCGCTATCGCGGGGAGACCGGCGAATAGGCAGGGTTATCTACGATGCCTGGAAATCGGGCTCGACCTTCGACGCCTGGAGCGAAAAATTTAACTATCAAAACTGGCTCGACGCCTTCACCAAAAACGGGCTGGAACCCGCTTTCTACGCCCGGAGAGAGCGCTCGCTGGACGAAAATCTGCCCTGGGCGCATATCGACCCCGGGGTAACCGTCGAATTCTTAAAAAGGGAATACCAGCGCGCCCTCGAGGGCGAGACGACCCCCGACTGCCACTATAACCCCTGTAACGCCTGCGGGCTGGAGCGGTTGAGCGCGGACTGTAAGCGGAAGCTAGGCGCTACTTAATCTCCTTCTCAAAGGAGGCGATAGCCACCACGCTGTCGCCGGGGTCGGGCTTCATCAGGCGCACCCCCTGGGTGCTCCGCCCCTGGATAGAGATGCCCTGACTGGGATCTTTCTCCTTCACCGGCGTCTGGAGGACGATGCCCTCCGTGGTGATAATCATCACCTGCTGGGAGAGCGAAACCACCTCGGCGGCGGCGACCTTGCCCGCCTTATCCACCAGCTTAAAGGTCCTCACCCCACCCCCGGCGCGGTGCTGCTGGGGATAGGCTCCCACCGGAGTGAGCTTGCCGAAACCGCCGCTGGTCACCACCAGCACGTAGCCTTCGGGGTGGATAATACCCAGCCCCACCACCTGGTCGGAGGCGCTCAGGCGGATGCCGCGCACCCCCCCGCTGGTTCTCGATGCCGCCCTCAGGTCTTTGACGCCGAAGCGGATGGATTGCCCCTCCTGGGTAAACAAAAGCATGTCGTCCTTATCGGTGGCCAGTCGGGCGGAGACCAGTTCGTCCCCCGCCTCCAGGTCCATGGCAATCAGCCCGCTGCTGCGCACGGCGGCGAATTTATCGGCGGTCGTCTTCTTGACCTCGCCGAGCCGGGTCGCCATCAACAGGTAGGAACCGGCCTCGAAATCGGGCAGGACGACCATGGCCGTAACCCGCTCCTTATCGGCCACGGAAAAGAGGTTAATCACCGCCGTTCCCTTGGCCACCCGTGAGCTGTCGGCGGGGATTTCGTAGCATTTAAGGTAAAAGACCCGCCCCCGGTTGGTGAAGAAGAGCAGGTGGTCGTGGGTATCGGCCACCACCAGCAGCCTTACCGCGTCGGCCTCCCGGGTCACCATGCCGATGATACCCCTCCCCCCGCGGTGCTGCGAGCGGTAGTTGAGGGAAGCCACCCTCTTGACGAAGCCGCGCTGGCTTAAGGTAACCACCACGCTCTGGTGGGGGATAAGGTCCTCCTCGCGGAACTCGGTTATCTCCTCCTCGCTTATCTCGGTGCGGCGCTCGTCGCCGAACTTTTCTTTAAGCTGGCTCACATCCTCTTTTATGAGGAGCATCATGCGCTTTCGGTTAGCCAGCAGGTCTTCCAGGTAGGCGATGGTCTTTAAGAGCTCGGCGTACTCATCGGCTATCTTTTTCCGCTCCAGGTTGGCTAATCGCCGCAGTTGCATATCGAGGATAGCCTGCGCCTGAAGCTGCGACAGGTCGAAGCCGCTCATAAGCTCTTTACGGGCGACCTCGGCGGTAGCCGACTTCTTGATGGTGGCGATAATCCTGTCGATATTGTCCAGGGCGATTTTCAGCCCCTCCACGATATGCGCCCGCGCCTTAGCCTGCTTCAACTCGAACTTGGAACGCCGGGTGATAACCTGGTGGCGGAAATCTATGAAGTACTGCAACGCCTCCTTGAGGCTGATTACCCGTGGCTGGCCGTCGACCAGGGCGAGCATGTTAACGAAGAAGGACGACTGCATGGCGGTATGCTTGAACAGGTTATTGAGCACCTTCTTCGGCTGCGCCTCTCGTTTAAGCTCGATGACGATGCGCATACCCTGCCGGTCCGACTCGTCGCGCAGCCCGCTGATGCCCTCCACCTTCTTGTTCTTGGCCAGATCGGCAATCCTCTCCACCAGCGCCGCCTTATTGGTCTGGTAGGGCAGCTCGGTGACCACTATCTGCTGCCGCCCCCCGGGCGCGCCGTCGCCTATCATGGCCTTAGCCTGCACCACCACCTTGCCCCGCCCCGTGGCGTAGGCGTTTTTGATGCCCTCTCCCCCGCGAATAATGCCCGCGGTGGGGAAATCGGGCCCCCTGACGAACTGGGTCAGCTCGTCCACGGTGGCTTCGGGGTTCTCAATGAGGTAGGCGAGGGCGTCGCAAATCTCGCTTAAGTTATGCGGCGGAATACTGGTGGCCATGCCCACGGCGATGCCAGCGCTGCCGTTGACCAGCAGGTTAGGCAGCTGGGTGGGCAGGACGAGCGGCTCTTCCAGACTGTCGTCGAAGTTGGGCATAAAGCCGACGGTATCTTTATCGATATCGACCAGCATCTGCTCGGCGATAAGCGCCAGCCGCGCCTCGGTATAGCGCATGGCGGCCGGCGGGTCGTTATCGACGCTGCCGAAGTTACCCTGCCCGCTGATGAGCGGGTAGCGCATGGAAAATTCCTGCGCCATCCGCACCATGGCTTCATAGACGGGGGCGTCGCCGTGAGGGTGATACTTACCCAGCACTTCACCCACGATACGGGCGCTCTTCTTGTGCGGGCTGTTGGACGCCAGCCCCAACCCCTCCATGGCGTAGAGAATGCGCCGCTGCACCGGTTTCAAGCCGTCGCGCACATCGGGCAAGGCGCGGGCAACGATAACGCTCATCGCGTAAGCGAGGTAAGAACTGCTCATTTCGTCTTCTATATTTACCGGTCGGGTCTTGCCTAAAGTCATGTAGTTAAAACCTCCTGCTCCTAGTCATCCCCTCTGTCACTCATATCGACCGACTCGTCGGCCATAGTCTCGATATGCTCCAGCTCGCGCCGCAGCATCTTATCGCTCAAATAAGGGCGCAGGCTGTCCGTTCCCTTGGGGGGGAAGGAGAGCTGCCCCGCCTGGGAGGGGTCCTGGTATATCTCGCGGATAATGACCGTCACCCTCTCCTCGTTGATGCTGACGATAGCGGCGCTGTAGCGGTTGCCGCCATCCATCAGCTTTATCAGTCGCTGCCCGTGCTTGGGCTCGACCTGCCCCACGTACTCGCCGCGCCCGTTCTCCACGTTCAAGCCCGTCCCGTCCGCCTTGAGATAGACCCGGTCGCCCGCCCCCATCTTGGCCAGCACCTTCAGCGGCGCCGGGCGGTAGATGGCGACCACCCCCGCCTTCCCCGTCTCCTCGATAAAGTGCTGGGGCTCGACCAGGTCGGAGCCATCCGCCTCATCCGCCCCCTCCCCCAGATAGGAAAGGCGCTGCAGGTTCTTCTGGGCGATGATATTATAGGGGTCGAGCTCCGTGGCTCTGGTGTAGGCTTCCTTGGCCGGCCCGTACTCCCCCAGCTCGATATGGGCCCTCCCTAAGCGGTTATAGGCGTCGACATCGCCGGGGAAGCTGGCGATTATCCCCTCGTTAGCCACCACCGCCTCCCGCCACCGCCTCTGCATGGCCAGGGTTATGGCCTGCTTACTGCGCTGCCGTCTCAGCCTTACCTGTTCTTCTTCCCGATAGGCCATCCTCGTCACCTGCCGTCAATCTAGAACATGTTATTTTACTCCAGCCGGAGCGGCGAAACAAGCCAGGTCAGGAGTCTAAAACCCTATTTTCAGACCTTTAGCTAAATTATTCTTCTTTTTCCAGCTCAAAGGCACTGTGTAAGGCTCGGACGGCGTCTTTGACCCTGTCTTCGTCGATAATGCAGGTGATTCTTATCTCCGAGGTGGAAATAAGCTCGATGTTAATCCCCTGCTCGCTCAGGGTGGAAAACATGCGGGCGGCAAAACCGGGGTTATTCTGCATTCCGGTGCCGATAATGCTCACCTTGCCCATCCTGGCGTCGCTGACGCAATCCCTGGCGCCGACCGACTGGCATATCGGCCCCACCACCGCCATGGCTTTATCCAGCTGGCTCTTGGCCACGGTAAAGGTAAGGTCGGTGGTATTATCGATACTGGCGTTCTGCACGATGGTATCCACGTTGACGTTGGCTTCGGCCAGCGGCACGAAGATAGCCGCGGCGATACCCGGCCGATCGGGCACGCCGACCACCGTTATCTTGGCCACATCGAGGTCGTGGGCGATACCCCGTACTTTATTTCGTACTTCCATAGACCCCCCTCCATGAATTAGTGTGCCCGGATTCTGGCTAAAGCTGGAAGCCACCAGGATAGGTATATGGAAAAGCTCTCCCAGCTCCACCGCCCGGGGGTGCAATACCTTGGCGCCATAGCTGGCCAGCTCCAGCATCTCCTCGTAGCTGATTTCGTCCACCTTGCGCGCCTCGGTAACGAGCCTGGGGTCGGCGGTATAGACCCCCTCGACATCGGTGTATATCTGGCAGACCTCCGCCGCCAGGCTGGCCGCCAGGGCAACCGCCGTGGTATCGGAACCCCCCCGCCCCAGCGTGGTGATATCCATCCCCTCGGTAATCCCCTGGAAGCCGGCCACGATAACGATATTGCCCTTGTCCAGCTCGCTGACCACCCTCTCCGGGTCGATGCCCACGATGCGCGCCTGGCTGTAGGCGGCGTCCGTCCTTATCCCCGCCTGCCCGCCGGTCAGGCTGATGGCTTCGTAGCCCATCTCCTCCAGTGCCATAGCCAGCAGCGTGCTGGAAACGACCTCCCCCGTGGAAAGCAAGAGGTCGAGCTCACGGTCGGCGGGGTGGCTGGTCATCTGGTAGGCCAGTTTCAGCAGGTTATCGGTGTTATCCCCCATCGCCGAGACGACGACGACGACTTCATTTCCCGCATCCTTAGTGGCGGCGATGCGCCGTGCCACGTTTTTAATCTTCTCGGCGTCGGCGACCGAAGTCCCGCCATATTTCTGAACGATTAGTGCCATTAGCTCCTACCCTTTAACTAGCTTACCCATTATTTTATACCCATCGGACACCAAAAGACCAGTGCCCTTTGCCGCCGCCTCGCTGTATCCCTTCGCTCCATTTGAGCTAAAGCCCTTACCCCACAGCAAAAACGGCACCGGCTCCGGGCTGTGAGTCCTTATCTCAATGGGGGTGGGGTGGTCGGGCATGGCCAGCACCCGCAAATCGTCACCCTCGTACGAGCGCAGGCGGCTGATAACTTCGCTGTCTATCTTCTCGATAGCCCCAACCTTATCGTTTATGGAGCCGGCGTGGGCCGCCTCGTCGGGCGCCTCGATGTGTATAATCACCAAATCGTTGTCCCCCAGCGCCTTGAGAGCGCCTTCGACTTGCGCCGCGTAGTCGTTGTCCGGCCCGTCACTGACCCCGGCTATTTCCAGCACCTTCATACCCGCCATCTTGCCCAGCCCTTTGAGCAGGTCGACGCCCGAGGTCAGGGCGGCGTTAAGCCCGTAGGCATCCTTAAACGAAGGCATGGCCGGTATTTTACCGCTCCCCCAGAAAAGCCATATAGTCGTGGCGGGAACATCGCCCCGTGCCGCGCGATTGACGTTTATCGGATGACCCTGAAGCACTTTTTCGGAGCGTTGCATTAAATCGCGTAGTATTTCGCTGCCCTCACCCTTGGGCAGATAGGCATTCACCGGTTTATCGGGGATGTCGTGGGGCGGCGTGCAGTCGGCCTCCAGCGCCTCCTCGTGCTCCCTTAGCTTTAAGATATGGCGGTAGCTCACGCCGGGGTAGAACTGGATGCTATCGTCCCCCAGGCTATCGTTTAAGGCGGTAACGAGCTCTCTTGATTCTTCGGTAGTTATATGGCCGGCGCTGTAGCTCCGCATCCTGCCATCAATAACCCCCACCAGGTTGCAGCGGAAGACGACCTCCCCCTCCCCGACGGGAATATCCATGGCTTTAGCCTCGATGGCGCTCCGCCCCCGGTAATAGACTTTAGGGTCGTAGCCCAGCACCGACATACAGGCGCAGGCGCTGGACGGCTCCATCCCGGCGGGCACGGTGCGCGCCAGCCCCACCTCCCCTTCACCCGCCAGGGCGTCGAGGTTGGGGGTCTCGGCTAACTCAAGGCAGGTCTTGCCCCCGCGCTCGGGCAGGGGTAAACCCGCCGCGCCGTCGATTATCACCACACAGTACTTCATCTTTCCCCCGTTTTGCAATCAAAACTAAATCCCCTTATAATATGTCGGACGGGGCGTAGCGCAGTTCGGTTAGCGCGCAGCGTTCGGGACGCTGAGGTCGGTGGTTCAAATCCACTCGCCCCGATTTTTTTGCGGC
>DATKYX010000095.1:0-3219 GCA_035528255.1 Dehalococcoidales bacterium
TCACCAGCGCCATGCCGTCCTCGCCGATATCGTCCAGCCGCCCCACGAAGGGGCTGACGTAGGCGGCGCCGGCCAGCGCCGCCAGTATGGCCTGGTTCAGCGAGAAGCACAGGGTCATGTTCACCTTTATCTTCTTCTTGGTCAGCGTTGAGGTCGCCTCCAGCCCGGCGGCGGTAGACGGTATCTTAACCACCACGTTGGGCGCCCAGGCGGCGATTTTTTGCGCCTGCTCAATCATGTCCTTGGCCTGCTCCACCACCACCTCCGCCGAAACCGGCCCCGGTATGATGGAACAGATTTCCTTGACTACCGCCTCGTAATCGGCCCTGCCTTCTTTGGAAACCAGGCTGGGGTTGGTGGTGACGCCGCTGATAACCCCCAGCCTGGCGGCCTGCCTGATTTGTTCGATATTGGCTGTATCCAGAAATATTTGCATATAAACTCCTCTAGTCACTGTTGGTACGCATGATATTTTACCTCCTGTGAGGCGTTTTTTCAGGGTAGAGACACCGCAGCTTTCATACACACCTCCTTTTAGGTTGGTGCATTCAATTATAAGCTAGGGGGAAATGGGCAGGGGCGGTTGCACCCCTTCCCGTAACACCTCTTTGGTGGCGCCGACGAAGTCGCGGAACAGGGGGTGGGGGTGACCCGGTCGGGAGCCGAATTCGGGGTGGAACTGGCAGGCCAGCATCCAGGGGTGGTCGGTTAGCTCGCAGACCTCGACCAGCCGCCCGTCGGGTGACAGCCCGCTGAAGACCATGCCCGCCTTCTCCATCTGGTCGCGGTATTCATTATTAAACTCGAAGCGGTGACGGTGGCGCTCCTCGATCAACTCCTGCCCGTAGGCTCTGGCGGCGCGGCTGCCGTCCAGCAGCTTACAGGGGTAATTCCCTAAGCGCATGGTGCCCCCCTTGCTCTCCTTGTCCTTCTGGTCGGGCAAGAGGTCGATAACGGGGTAGCGGGTGTCGGGGTCGAACTCGGTGGAATTGACCTCGGAAGAACCCAGGACAAAGCGGGCGAACTCGACGACCATTACCTGCATCCCCAGGCAAAGCCCTAGGTAGGGGATTTTATTCTCTCTGGCGTAGGTGGCGGCTTTTATCATGCCCTCGATACCCCGGATGCCGAAGCCCCCGGGCACGACGATGCCCTGTATATGGCGCAACGCCGAGTAGTCCCCGTTATTCTCCAGCGCCTCCGAAGGCAACCAGCTCAACTCCAGCTCCCGCCCGTGGTACAGGGCGGCGTGGTAAAGCGCCTCCCGCACCGAGAAATAGGCGTCCTTAAGTCCCACATACTTACCCACCAGCGCGATGTTAACCGGCTGGCGGGGGGTCTTGATAAGCTCCACCATCTCCCGCCAAGTGCTCAGGTCGGGGGGTTGGGAGTTAATCTTCAGCTTTTGCGTAATCAACCGCCCCAGCCCCTCCTCCTCCAGCACCAGCGGCACCTCGTAAATCGTGGATACCGTGGTCAGGGGTATAACCGCCTCCTTCCCCACGTCGCAAAAGAGGGAAATCTTGCTTCTTATCTCCTCCGAGATAGGGTAGTCGCTGCGGCAGACGATAATATCGGGCTGGATACCGATGCGCCGCAGCTCGTTGACACTGTGCTGAGTGGGCTTGGTCTTAATCTCCTGCGTGGAGTTAAGATAGGGCAACAGGGTAACGTGAACGTAGAGAATATTATCCCGCCCCACCTCGTTGCGCATCTGCCGGATAGCCTCCAGGAAGGGCTGCCCCTCGATATCGCCCACCGTCCCCCCCACCTCGATAATCACCACGTCGGCCTTCGATTTCTCGGCCAGCCGCTTAAAGCGCTCCTTAATCTCCGAGGTAACGTGGGGCACCACCTGGATGGTCCCCCCCAGGAAATCGCCCCGCCTCTCCTTGGCGATAACGTGGCTGTAGATTTGCCCCGAGGTCACGCTGGAATCGGCGGTCATGTTGACGTCGATAAAGCGCTCGTAGTTGCCCAAATCGAGGTCGGTCTCGGCGCCGTCCTGGGTAACGAAAACCTCGCCGTGCTGATAGGGCGACATCGTACCCGGGTCGACATTGAGGTAGGGGTCCAGCTTTTGGGCTGTCACCGTAATCTGGCGACTCTTGAGGATGGTGCCGATGGAAGCGACGGTGATGCCTTTTCCAACGGAACTAACTACGCCACCGGTAACAAAAATATACTTTGACATCTGGGAACCAAACTCTAAGGACTCAATAGAAATAGCCTTGGTGTCAGAAGTGGGGGTTTCTTAATATTATAGGGACGAAAACACACCTTGTCAATAGGTTGTGTCGGTTTGTCTTGCCCAGGCGGGCGGTGCTATGATTGTATCAATATGGAACAAAAACTCCGGGAAGCCTTCACCCGCCGCCGGAAGCAAACCATAACCGACGAAAAGCGCCTGTCCTCGGCGGTGATGCTGCCCATATATTATAAGGAAGGGCAGTGCTACATCCTCTTTACCCGCCGCACCGAAAAGGTCAAGGAACACAAAGGGCAGATATCCTTCCCCGGCGGCGCCCGCCTGGACGGCGAAAGCCTGCGCGAAACCGCCCTGCGCGAGTCCCTCGAAGAGATAGGCCTGGCCCCCACCGACGTCGAGGTGCTGGGCGAGCTGGACGACACGGTGACGATAACCTCCAACTTTATCGTCACCCCCTTCGTCGGCGTTATCCCCTGGCCCAACAGCCTCAAAGCCGACGGCTGGGAAACCGACGAGCTAATTGAGGCGCCCATTGCCGCGCTGCTGGATAAAAACTCGCGGGAAGACAAAAACGAGGTCATCGAGGGCAAGTCGGTCACCTCGTACTACTATAACTATCAGGGCAGGGTCATCTGGGGCGCCACCGCCCGCATCCTGCACCAGTTCCTGGAGCTCTACACCCGGGCCATGAAGAGCTAGGCCGCCACTCAAAGCATCTTTATACCAGTTTGTTAACTTTCCTCGCAAAGTCTTGACAAATTACCTGTTATCCTTTATAATAGTCCTTACCTGAAGGACGGTTAAAATGGCAGCTAAGGACTACTATAATATATTAGGGGTCAGCCGCAGCGCCACCGAGCGCGAGATAAAACAGGCTTACCGCAAGCTGGCGCGCCAGCACCACCCCGACGTCAACCCCGGCGACAAGTCGGCTGAGGAACGGTTCAAGCTGATAAACGAGGCTTACGAAGTCCTCTCCGACAGGGAAAAACGCCCGAAATACGATAGGT
>DATKYX010000096.1:0-4259 GCA_035528255.1 Dehalococcoidales bacterium
CCTTGATTACTCCACCGTCTACTACTGGAGGGTGAGAGCGGTCAATGATGGCGTCAACTCTGCCTGGGCCGTCTGCATCTTCACTACCATGGACGAACCGACCGCACCGGTTGAGCCTCCGCCAACAGTTGTTGTTGAGCAAAACGAGGTTACACCCACATGGATCTGGGTGATAATCGGTATCGGTGGCGCGCTGACGATTGCAGTGATTATTCTGATAGTCTCGACCAGGAGAGTACCCTGATCTAAGCTAGAAGAATAATTCTTCAAACGGATAGCAAAAGAGCCCCCCTTCGCAAGAAGGGGGGCTCTCCTTTTTGTCCCGATTCAGGCTATTGACTTGAGTCCACGTTTGAGTCTAAAATGGAAGTCCCCAATTCGCCAAATGGCAAAATTAATAGCTCTGGTGCCCCTGCTGGTGATAGGACTGCTCGGCTCGGCGCTGACCGTTTCCGCCGATTCAGATATGGCCGAGTGGTCAGGAGTCAATATACCCGCCGAGGGGAGGGCCGGGGGGTGGGGGCTGGCACCGGGTTCGGACATCACGCATTTGAGCCGGGGGGCTGACGGCACCCTTTACGCCGATAGGCTGGAGGGGGCGGCTAACAGGCTGATGCGGTCGGAGGACGGGGGCTTGAGCTGGACGGAGACGGAGTACGGGGGCGGGGCGGTGGTGGATATCGTTTGCCCCGATAGCGACGCCGGGGCGCTTTACCTCACCGACGGCGGCGATGTCTATAAGTCGAATGACGGGGAGGTCTTTAATCCGGTGGGCGAGGGGACGTTGCCCGCTTTTGACGCTAACGAGCGGATTAGCTGCCTCGACGTCGGCTACGACGGCAGCGACCATCCCATAGTCTTTATCGGCACCGCCGACAGCGATACGGGGCAGCACGGCGGCATTTATTACTTCGCCGAGGGGGATTTCGGGGCGGGGTGGATGGATATGATGGCGGAGGGCTACGATATCTACGCTATCGCCGGCGCGCCCGGCTTCGACCATAACTTCGGGCTTGTCGCGCTGGCCAGCGACGAATCCCACAGCTACATCATCAACAGCGAGGGCGTTATCGGCGACTGGTCGGAGCGCATCGAGCTGCTGGAGGACAACACCGCCAGTTTTGCCTTAAACGGCGCCAGCCGTATTTGTTTCCCCGATGATTTCGAGGTTGTCTATGAGCTTTTTGTCGGGGTAGGCTCGGGGGGTAAGGGCGGGGTCTACCGGGTGAACGAGGGGGGCGCTTACGACCTGGGGCCGGACGCCGATATTATGAGCCTGGATATAGCCGAGGAGGGCGAGGGCATCGAGCTGGTGGCGGGGGGAAGCAATGGTCAGCTATGGCACAGCCCCGACGCGGGGGAGAGCTGGCAGCCGAGCCTGAAAGCGCCTTCGGGGGGCGGGGATGTCTACGTGGCGGTTTCCGCCGATTTTGCCAATAGCGGGGTTGCCTACGCCGCCACCGGCGGCGCCGATAGCGCCTTTTCCGTCAGCCGGGACGGTTGCCTGACCTGGAACCAGACCAGCCTGATAGATACCGAAATCAGCGATATTATCGACCTGGCGCTTTCGCCCGCTTACAGCCAGGATAAGACCCTTTTTATGCTCACCCACCACACCGGCGGCGAGCACGGCCTCTGGCGCAGCCGGGACGGGGTCTGGGAGAGGGTCTTTTGCAGCGGGTTGCCCGGCGTGGACAGTCTGGAACGGATGGCGCTTTCACCCCGCTACGGCGGCGATAGTAATGTGGTGCTCCTTGCCGGAGAAGGCAGCGGCCGTAGTTCGATATGGAAGTCTAGCGACGACGGGCAGAGCTTTAGCCGCCGCAGCACTCCCCTGCCCGTGGACGCCTGGGCGGTGGTCGATGACAGCACCTGGTTTATCGGCGGCTTCAACGGGGCCGGCGGGGTGGTCTACCTCACCATCAACAGCGGGCTGGCCTATGCCAAAAGGGCGGTGGTCGGCGAGCAATCGCTGAACTCCTTAGCCCTCTCACCCGACTATAGCCGGGACGGGACTCTCCTGGCGGGCAATAAAGACGGCTGGGTTTACCGGTCGGAGGATATAAGGGTGAATCGTTCGACCCGCTGCCCCCGGACGCCGTCTCAGCGCCTCTGAGCGGCACTGTAACCGTCGCCTTCGACCCCGAATACGGCAGCAACGGTATCGTCTATGCCGCCAGCGACAGCGCGGGGGAGGGCATCTACCGCTTTGTCGCCGGCGGGAGCAGCTGGAAGGACATAGACAGCCCTGCCGGGGGCATGATGGGACAGCTAGTATTATCGACGGAGGGCGTGCTCTATGCCGCCAACTTCGATGCCGACGGGGGCATGGAGCGCTGCCTGAATCCGACATACCCGCTGGGGCCGAGCTTCGAGAGCGTCAACCGGGGGCTGGAGGAGGGGGCTAAGCTGGTGGGGCTATGGCTCCAGGGGAACCGGCTCTGGTCGGTGGACAGCACCCACACCAGCCTGGTGAGCTATACCGACAGCCTGACCACGCCCGTCGTCCTGACCTCACCGACCGACGGGGCGCCGGGGGCGGGCATGCTCATCGAGGACACGGTTATGAACATAAGCCTCGACTGGGAGACGCTGCCCGGAGTCACCACCTACCGGTGGCAGCTTAACTACGAGACCGATTTTTCCAGCCTGCCCGACGGCTTCGAGGGCACCACCCAGGGCAGCTCGCTACGCCTCGCCGACCTCGAGCCCGCCACCGTCTATTACTGGCGGGTGAGGGCTATTGAGCCAACGTTAAGCCCCTGGTCGGAGAAGTGGTCGTTTAGCACCCCCATTGGCGCCGAGTCGCCCGCCCCCCACCTGGAAAGCCCCGCCGCCGGCGCCAGCGGGGTGCCGCTAGAGCCGATATTCCAGTGGAGCGCTATCGCCGGCGCCGACAGCTACGAGCTGATGGTTTCCACCTTCGCCACCTTCGATAACCCCACCGTGCTCAAGACCGACGGCTATGCCCTGCCCAGCACCGCCTGGCAGTGTAATATATCGCTGAATAACGATACGACCTACTACTGGAAGGTGAGGGCGGTCAGCGCCGATAGCTGCAGCGCCTGGAGCGCCGTCAGCGCCTTCAGCACCGAGCCGGCGCCGACGCCGGAGGCCGTTATGGTGCCGGAGGCGCCCCAGACCGAAAACCCGGCATGGCTGGACTGGCTGATACCGATGGGGGGCGTCGTAATGCTGGTCTTCCTGGTGGTGATGGTATTGATGGTCATCGTGATGATTGTGCTGGTGATTAAGGTGTCAAAGCTGTAGGGAGGCCTGGCGGGGGTAGTCGAGGAGGACGACCTGGGTGGTGAGGGGCAGGCTCGACCTGGTGACGGAGAGCTTGAGCAGCGGTTCGGCCTGCTTGGCGCCGATTTCCTTGAGGAATTTTTCCACGGGGTCCAGCTCTTTTTTGAGCGCCGGAGTCTGGTAGTGCATGGGGATGACCACCTTGGGCTCTATCTGCCGCACCAACTCGGCGGCGGTAGCCGCGTTTATGGTGGAGATTCCGCCCACGGGGAGCAGCAGCACGTCGACATCGTCAATCTCCTCGACCTGCTCGCCGGTGAGGACGTGCCCCAGGTCGCCGAGGTGACATACCGTGATTTCGTCAATCTCCAGCAGGTAGACGGTGTTTTTACCCCGCTTCTCGCCCTTTTCTTTGTCGTGGAAGGTGGGGATGCCGATAATGAGCACGCCGCCGATTTCGTATTCACCGGGGCGTTCCACTATCTTGGGCTCGCCGCCGACGCCCTGGGCATAGGAGTGGCCGGGGTGGGGGTGGGAAAGGGTGACAATGTTGGCGGTAGTCTTGCCCAACGAGTAACCGATTTCCGGGGAATAGGGGTCGGTGATGACGGTGGCATGGCTGCCCTTGAGTTTGAAGCAGGAATGACCGAGCCAAGTGATATCCATTGCCCTAAATATACCATAGCCGGGGCTGGGGTTCAAATCCTATTCCCTATTGACAATTTAGCTCCAAAGTGGTAATTTAGATATGATTAGCAGTCGAAGGCTTAGACTGCTAACTCAGAATATGGAGGCTAATGGTGCTATCACCCAGAAGCGAAACCATTCTGAAATCACTAGTGGGACAGTATATCACGCGGGCGGTGCCGGTGCCCTCGCAGAGCATCATCAACGACTACGAGCTGGCGGTAAGCCCGGCCACCATCCGCAACGAGATGGCGCACCTGGAGCAGGAGGGCTATATTATCCGCCCCCACCCCTCCTCGGGCAGTATCCCCTCGGACAAGGGC
>DATKYX010000097.1:0-6047 GCA_035528255.1 Dehalococcoidales bacterium
GCCCGAGTTGCGTATGGCGGCGCGCACCCGCTCTTTGGCTTCCTGGACGGCGGTGTCGGGCAGCCCCACGATGGTGAAGGAGGGCAAGCCGGGGGCAATGTCTACCTCTACCTCGACAATGGCGCCTTCCAGCCCGACTACAGCGCAGGTGATTACTTTGGCCAGCATGCTTTACCTACTATACCACAAACCCTGCCTGTGCGGAATGAGGTTAGAACAGAGAGACGATAAAAAAGCCCGCCATAACGCAGATGAAGATTACCTTTACCAGGGCGCCGACGACGTAGCCGATAAAGGTGCCGAATGCCGCCTTCAGAGCGCCCTTCGCCTTCCTCTTGGCTAAAAACTCGAAGAGGAAAGCGCCCAGGAAGGGGCCTATGATAACCCCCCAGATATTGAAGAAGATTACGCCGATAATCAGGCCGATAAAGGCGCCCAGAACGCCGTATTTGCTGGCCTGGAATTTTTTGGCGCCCAGTATCGGCGCCAGGAAGTCGAGCAGCAGTATCAGCGCGGTGATGGCGGCGAAGACGATGATGGTGGTGACCGAAATCCGCTCGAAGCCGGTGCCTATGGCGTAGATAAAGAGGCCGAGCCAGGCCAGGGGGATTCCGGGGAGAATGGGGGCGAAGACGCCGACTAAGCCCACCAGCATCAAAAGCGAGCAGATAACGGCGTATATGGCGATTTCCATCGTGGTAAATATTATCATATTTCGAGTTTTTATACACTCTGTGTTGACAAATCATCCTGCCTGTGGTAGAGTCAACTCCAAGAAAGCTGGGTGTATATAGAGTGTTAAAGAATATTGTCTCCTCAGGTTCATATTATACGGACTTCATATTTACCGAGCGCACCTAGTGCGCATCGGGGGGACAGTATTGTGACAATCTAATAGCAAACCAGAAAATAAACGAGAAAGGTTTAAAATTATCCCCCCCAAGTGGGGGGAATTTTATTTATTAAGGACTATGAAAAAGTCAAAGAAAAACCAAAAGATGACGGGACCTTTAGATGGGGTTAGGGTGGTGGAAATAACCATGTTTCAGCAGGGGCCGGTATGCGGCACCAAGCTGGGGGATTTAGGCGCCGACGTAATCAAAGTAGAGCCTCTGTCCGGGGACCCGGGGCGGGGATTTATGAGGATTATCGGCACCATGGTCGGCTTGAAGGGGCGGAATTACTACTTCGAGCAGCATAACCGCAACAAGAGGAGCATCGTCCTGGATTTGAAGCAGGAAAAGAGTAAGGAGGTGTTCTTAAAACTGATTGATGAGGCTGATGTCTTTCTGACCAACATGAGCATAGAGGCTCCAAAGAAGATGGGCATTGGGCCCGAGGTGCTGATGAAGAGGAATCCGCGCCTGATTTACGCCCAGGCTTCCGGCTGGGGCCGGAAGGGGCCCGACGCCAACGAGCTTTCCTTCGACTATACCGGCATCGGCCGGGCGGGGCTTATGATGTCCTCCGGTGAGCGCGGCACTCCCCCCTCACAGGTCTTGCCCGGACTGGGTGACGAGCTGGGGGGGATGGTCTGCGCCTGGGCGATTTGCACCGCCCTCTATGCCCGGGAGAAGACGGGCAAGGGGCAATTGGTGGATACCTCGCTGATGGGCAGCCTGATTTGTATGGAGAGCCTGGTCTTGTCGGCGCCGGCTATGCTGGGGCAGGAATTCCCCAGGGAGATAAGGACTGAAGCCGGCAACCCTATCTATAACCACTACCAGGCCAAAGACGGCAAGTGGTTTATCCTGGCGCACCTCCAGCCGGACCGTTACTGGCCTAACGCCTGCCGGGCTCTGGGTATGCCCGAGCTGGAGAACGACCCCCGCTTCAACAGTATAGAAGCCAGGGGGCAGAATGCCAAAGAGCTTATCGCCATTATGGATAAGAAATTCGCCACCAAGACCCGGGACGAGTGGTTCGAGATTTTCAAGCGGGAGGGGCTGATTCATAGCCCCGTCCAGACCCTCACCGAGGTCATCGACGACCCGCAGGCGATGGCTAATAACTACGTGACCTCTTTCGACCACCCCGTCCTGGGCAGGACCAAGATGGTCGGTTTCCCCTGGGATTTCAGCCGGACACCGGCCTCGATAAGGCGGGAAGCCCCCGAGCTGGGCCAGCACACCGAGGAGATTTTGCTGGAGATGGGTTATGACTGGGATGATATCACCAAGTTGAAAACCGAGGGGGTAATACCTTAAAATTAGATTTGAGGCCAGAGTTGACAGTGTAAATCCACTGTGTTAGACTGCTGCCCAAGGTAAAAAAGATATGATAAATCGCATTGCTTCCCAGGGCTATTATTACTACGCGTATTTTGCTTATACCGGCGTTAATGGCGCTTGGGAGGCACGGTATGGAGATTAGCTAGGCAAAGCATAAACTAGACTAAAGCTAAAAAAAGAGCCCCTCCCAAGCGGAGGGGTTCTCTTTTTATGCGGCCATAGTTTGGCCACCGATTTTTTGGGGTTCGTAAATAAATATCTAAATTTAAGGGGGGAAGTCAAATGAGTGAAAAGAGGTTTGAAATCTTTAACATTGCCCCGAACTTTTATCAACTGGGTACCCCTTCTTATCCGGCCTATCTGTCGATGGGAGATAGCGGTATGATTATCGAAGGGGGCACAGGGGCTACCTTTCCCATCATCGTGGATCAGATAAAGGAGTTGGGCATCGAGCCGGAGCGGATAAAATATCTGGCCCTTACCCACACCCACCCCGACCATGTAGGAGCCGTGCCGCACCTCAAGAAGCTGTGGCCTCACCTGAAGGTCGTGGGCAGCGGCATGGCGGCTAAGCTGCTGCAGAAGGAAGAGTTCATCAATGACTTTATCAAGATGGACCGCACCATCACCGAGATTCTGCTGGTAAAGGGCGATATCGACTGGTGGTCCGCGGAACCGGAAGACCCCGTCTTCGAGGTTGACATCGTGGTCGGAGAGGGGGAAAAGATAGACCTGGGTGGTGGGGTGATGTGGACGGTCTATGAAACCCCGGGGCATTCGCCGTGCCATATCTCCTTTCACGACGAAAGGGACGGAATACTGGTCATCGGGGACGCCACCGGGATATACGAGCCCGACAAAGAGGTTTTCTGGCCCAATTACTTCCAGTCCCTGGAGGAATACTGCAACAGCATCCGTAAGCTGGCGGAGCTGCCGGCAAGTATAGGCGCCCGAAGTCACGGCGGTGTTGTCGAAGGGGAACCCCGGCAATATTTGCAGAGGGTCATGAAGGCGACGGAGGCTTATCACCGGGAGCTGATGGACAGGGTGGCTGACGGGGAAAACCCGGAGAAGGTTGTCATGGAAAAAGCGAGGTGGGTATATACTTTCACCAACCTGCAGCCGTTTAAGCTGATACATATTATGACGGGCATTACTTTGAAGCGTTCCCAGGCCGTAGACGGTAAAGACGGCCTCTTCGCCATCCCCGACTAATAGGCTGTTCGGGGGTATGTCTGAATGTAAGCAGGTGGTATAATAGATTGGAACGTAGCGGAAAGGAGCGAAGTTATGCCAGAAAATGGTGTTGTTAAGGGGCTGGCGGAGGCAGATAGATACTACCAGGATTACGGCTTGAGAGCCAGAGAGCTAAAAAAGCAGGGCAAGAAAGTCATCGGTTATCTTTGCGCCTTTACGCCCGCGGAGCTAATCACCGCCGCCGGCTTTGTCCCCTTCCGCATAAAGGGGGATGTTAACGAGCCGATTACCAAGGCGGATACCGAGATGGAGACCATCATCTGCCCGCTGGTTCGCAGCTGCTTCGACATGGCGCTTAAAGGCAACTACGAATTCTTGGACGGCCTGGTCGTCCCTCACGCCTGCGATAGCATCTGCCGCACCTACGATATCTGGAAATATACTCTCGATTTACCCTATGCCCATTTTATCAACATGCCTCACGGCACCGGTGACGCTTCGCTGGACTTCTACGAGGATGTCCTCAATACCTTTAGAACCAGCCTGGTCAAGTTCGCCGGCAAAGAAATCTCCGACGGGGCGCTGGCTGAGGCCATCAAGCTCCATAATCAGAACCGGGCTAAGGTGAGAGAGCTTTACGAGTTGCGCAAGGCGTCTCCGCCCCTGATTTCGGGCGAGGAACTGACCAAAGTATTGATTGCCGCCATGAGCCTGCCCGTGGGGGAGTCTATCGAGATGCTGGGTGGGGTTATTGCCGAGGCTAAGGGGAGGGGAGGGGTTTCGGCCCAGAAGCCGGCCCGAATAATGGTCATCGGCGCTCAGGTGGACGACATTGCCTTTATCAAGCTGATTGAGGATTCCGGTGCCTGGGTGGTGGCTGACGACCTCTGTCCTGGCGCTAGGGAGTTCCTGTCCTCGGTGGACGTTACCGCCGACCCCGTGAAGGGGCTGGCCGAGCGCTATCTGAGAAAGATAAAGTGCGGGCGGACCTACCGCGAAATGAAGGGGAACTACGAAGAGTATCTAGAGGACAGGTTCGGGCACATAGGGCGTATGATTGACGATTTCGGGGTTGACGGGGTGGTGCTCTATATCTACAAGTACTGCGACCCTTACGGCTTCGAGGTGCCCCAGATGAAGAGCTATATCGAGGCTAAGGGCACGCCGGTGCTCTACCTAGAAGATGAGTATTCCATGTCCACCATCGGACGTTTGCGCACCAGAATCCAGGCTTTCCTGGAGTTGCTTGGCTAGAAAATAGTCGAAGGTAAGGGAGAACGTTATGACCGAGGAAAAGAAGCCTGAGGAAAGAAAGAAGAGAAGGACAGCTACCGAAGCTGCCAGTAATATAGGGCCTATGGTTAAGGCTATGATAAGGGATGTGCTGGAAGCTAAGGAGACGAAGAAGCCTATAGCCTATTCTTTTATCTGCTGTTGTTACGACGAGATTATGCGGGCGATGGATATTGTGCCCCACTGGGTGGAAAACTACGCGGGTATATGCGGGGCTAAGCGCGACGCCCAGCGCTTCCTGGAGAGGGCAGAGGCGGAGAATTTCTCCCGCTCCCTTTGCACCTACGCCCTTTGCGGTCTGGGCTTCGACGCCTGGCGCGAGGAGCTGGGTGAGATGCCCCCCGAATCGCCCTGGGGAGGGCAGGTAAAGCCGGACGTTATGCTGGGTAGCGGACAAATGCTCTGCGACCCTAGGAATAAGTGGTTTCAAGCCGCCCAGCACTACATGCCCGATGTTCCCGTCTATGACGTAGGGCTGCCCTGGCCTGCCTACGAGAGCGATTATGACTACCGCGATGTGCAGGAATACTACGTGAAGTACATCGTCGAGGAGCTAAGGGGACTGGTAAAGTTCTTAGAAGAGCACACCGACAAGAAGATGGACTGGGAGCGCTTGAGCGGGCTGGTCGACCTTACCGACAAGACCTGGGACTTAATCTGGGAGACCTACGAGCTGCGCAAGGCGGTGCCTTCACCCATGGGCACCGGCGACGCCATGAATACGATGGTGCCCATCGTTTTTATGATGGGCACCCAGCAAGCCTACGACTTCTTCCAGGACTTGAACAAGGAGCTTAAAGAGAAGATAGCCAAAAAAGAGGGCGAGATTCCCGACGAGAAATACCGGCTGCTGTGGGGTGGGGGGTTGCCATCCTGGTTCGCCCTGGGTGATTTCAACTACTTCAACAGCAAGGGGGCGGTCTTCCCCGTGGAGACGACCTACCGCATGATAGAGGCGACCTATAATTTCGACATCGATTTGAGCAAGATTAGCGACCCGCTGGAGCATATCGCCTGGCGGTGGGTAAAGTTCTGGACTTACTGGCACGACAGAGCCAGGAAGCGCCCCGGCTCCCACCCCGATGTCGAGCGGCTTATTAAATATATCGAGGACTATAAGATAGACGGCATCGTCATGCACGAAGCCTTTTCCTGTCGCAGCTGGCACCCGGGCTTAATCTGGCAGCTGAACCTGCTTAAAAAGGTCTACCGCGATATTCCCTCGCTGGTGCTGGAGAGCGATATCGTCGACATCAGCTCCTATAACGAAGCCGACACCAGAGCCAGGATAGACGCCTTTATCGAAACCCTGGAGGCGGTCAAGAG
>DATKYX010000098.1:0-3837 GCA_035528255.1 Dehalococcoidales bacterium
AGCTCAGCCAGGCGCCGGACTATCTCCAGCTCGTGCCGCCAACTCTTGCCGAAGCCGATGCCGGGGTCAATGATAATGTTTTCGGGGGGGATTCCGGCTTCGGATGCTATCTTCAAACTCCCCTTGAGGGAGTTTATTACCTCGGTGATGGGGTCTTTATAGTCGGCGGTGTCGCGCTTGAGGGCGTCGTCGTAGCCGCCTTTATCGCGCTGGTTGCTCATCAGGACGATAGGGACCTTCCAGTCGACGGCCAGCTCGGCCAGGCGGGGGTCGCGTTTTAAGCCCCACTGGTCGTTGAGCATCCTCGCCCCCGCTTCCAGGGCTCTTTGCGCCACCTCCGACTTGGTAGTATCGATGCTCATGGGCACGGAAAGCTCGCCGGCCAGCCTTTCGATGACGGGAATTATGCGCCGCAGCTCTTCTTCCGCCGAGACGGGCCGGGCGGCGGGACGGGTGGACTCGCCGCCGATATCGATAATGTCGGCGCCGTCCTCCGCCATCTGCTTTGCCCGCGCCACGGCGGCCTTGACATCGTCGGCCAGGCCGTCGCCGGAGAAGGAGTCGGGGGTGATGTTGAGGATACCCATGACATAGGTGCGCTCGCCCCAGCGAAGCTCCAGCTCGCCGCAGGTGGTGGTGGCTAAAACCGACTGGCTTTCCATAATCAAAATCCTGTTTATATTTTAGCACTCTTTAAGCGGGGTGACCAGATGGGAGGGGATTGGTGTGGGAAGAAAGGCCTGGGGGAGGCGGTAAACGTTTGCCGGATGGGCTTGCCTATCTGATTTGCCTTATGCTATGATTATTGACGATTACACCCCAATTTTCTCGCCGACTGGGAGCCCTGATTGCGATGAAGGATAAACTGGCCAGACTATCTGAACTGGAGCGAAAAGCCAGGGCGGGGGGCGGGGAAAAGCGCATCCAGCAGCAGCACGACAAGGGTAAGCTGACCGCCCGGGAGAGGCTTGACCTCCTCCTCGACAAGGGCAGCTTCGAAGAGCTGGACCCGTTCGTTACCCACCGCGCCACCGAATTCGGGCTGGCCGATAAGCAATACCCGGGCGATTCCGTCGTCACCGGCTTCGGTAAAATCGACGGGCGGACGGTCTTCGTCTATGCCCAGGATTTCACCGTGCTGGGGGGAACGATTTCCGAGGTATCGGCGCAGAAGGTCTGCAAGGTTATGGATTTGGCCGTCAAGAACGGGGCGCCCATAATCGCCATCTGGGACTCGGGGGGCGCCCGCATCCAGGAAGGGGTGATGAGCCTCTGCGGCGTCGGCGAGATACTGCTGCGCAACAGTCTATATTCGGGGGTGGTGCCGCAATTATCGGTGGTGATGGGGCCCTCGGCGGGGGGAGCCGTCTATTCGCCGGCTATCACCGATTTCGTTTTCATGGTCAAGGGCACCAGCCAGATGTACATCACGGGGCCGGATGTGGTCAAGGCGGTCATCAGCATCGATATCACCCACGAGGAGTTGGGGGGCGCCCGCACCCACGCCGAGAAGAGCGGGGTTGCCCACTTTATCTCGGATAACGAAGAGGACTGCCTGAAGAGCGTGCGGCGATTGCTGAGCTTCCTGCCCCAGAGCTATAAAGAGCCTTTGCCGGCGCTGGAACCGAGCGACGACCCGGAGCGGACGGACGAGAAGCTGCGCTCCGTTATCCCCGATGTACCGAGCAAGGTTTACGACATGAAGCAGATTATAAATAGCGTCGCCGACAACGGCGACTTCATGGAGGTGCACCGGAGCTTCGCCCCCAACCTGATTACGGGCTTCGCCCGCCTGAACGGGAAGACGGTGGGCATCGTCGCCCAGCAGCCGGCCCACATGGCGGGGATTATCGACATCAACGCCTCGGTGAAGGGGGCGCGTTTCGTGCGCTTCTGCGACGCCTTTAACATACCGCTGGTGAGCTTCGTCGATGTGCCCGGCTTTATGCCGGGGCCCAAGGAGGAGCAGGGGGGCATCATCCGGCACGGCGCCAAGTTTATCTTCGCCTACGCCGAAGCCACCGTGCCCAAGCTGACGGTGATTACGCGCAAAGCCTACGGGGGGGCTTACATCGTGATGAGCAGTAAGCACCTGCGGGGCGATATTAACTACGCCTGGCCGACGGCGGAAATCGCCGTGATGGGGCCGGAGGGGGCGGTTAATATCATCTACCGGGAGGCTATCGCCGAAGCCAAGGACGGCGAGAAGACCCGGCAGGAGCTGGTGGAGCAGTACAAGGAGAGCTTCGCCAACCCCTACCAGGCCGCCGCCAGGGGCTATATAGATAACGTCATCGACCCCAAGGTGACCCGACCCAAGCTGATAAGGGCGCTGGAGTCGTTGAAGAATACGGGGGAAACCGCCCGTCCCAAGAAGAAACACGGTAACATCCCGCTTTAAGGACGGAGTAAACCCCCCCTACCCCCCACCCCGGGGCAAGCCCGAACCAGGGCCGGCAAGGGGCAAAATACCCGGAGAGAGGAGTAAATAATGCCGACAGCCAGGACAAAGAGTGCTGCCAGGAATCCATTAAAGATTACCGACGTTACCCTGCGCGACGGACACCAGTCGTCGCTGGCGACGAGGATGGTCACCGAGGACATGGCCGGAATCGCCGCCGAGTTGAACAAGACGGGGTATTATTCCGCGGAGGTGTGGGGCGGGGCTACCTTCGACGTGCCCACCCGCTTCTTGAACGAGGACCCCTGGGAGAGACCCCGTATCCTGAAAAAGCTCATGCCCGATACCCCCCTGCAGATGTTGTTGCGGGGGCAGAACCTGGTGGGCTACCGCAACTACGCCGACGACGTGGTTACCGCCTTCGTCCACCACGCCGCCGAGGTGGGAATCGATGTTTTCCGTGTCTTCGACGCCGTCAACGACGAGCGTAACTTCGAGACCAGCCTCAAGGCCATCAAGGAGTGCGGCAAGCACGCCCAGCTTTCGCTGTCGTATTCGCTGACCGAGCCCAAGCTGGGGGGGCCGGTCTATAACATTGATTATTATGTCAACAAAGCCATTATACTGGAGAAGATGGGCGCCGACAGCCTCTGCATCAAGGACATGGCCGGGCTGCTTGCGCCCGACGACGCCTTCAGGCTGATTACGGCGCTCAAAAAAGCCATCAAGATACCCGTGCACCTGCACACCCACTACACCAGCGGCATGGCCTCCATGAGCTGTCTCAAGGCTATCGAGGCCGGAGTCGATATTATCGACACGGCGCTGGCGCCCTTCGCCCTGCGTTCTTCCCACCCCGCCGTGGAGCCCATCGTGGTCGCCCTTCAGGGGACGGAGAGGGATACGGGATTCGACCTGGCGCATCTTTTGAAGCTGGGGCAGTATTTCGAGTCCATCGCCCCCAAATACCGCGACTACCTGGACACGACCCGGATGTCCATCATCGACACCGCCGTGCTCATGCACCAGGTGCCGGGGGGAATGATAACCAACCTGGTGGCGCAGCTAAGAGAGGCGGGGGCGCTGGATAAACTGGAGGAGGTCTATGCCGAGCTGCCCAGAGTCCGCAAAGAACTGGGCTACCCGCCGCTGGTGACGCCCACCAGCCAGATAGTGGGCATACAGGCGGTGCAGAACGTCCTCTTCGGGCGCTATAAGATGATTTCCGACCAGATAAAGGACTACTGTTACGGGCTGTACGGCAAGCCCCCCGCCCCTATCGACCCCAAGGTGCAGAAGCTGGCCCTCAAGGGCTACCCGCGGGGGGAGAAGCCCATCACCTGCCGCGCCGCCGACATGCTGGAGCCGGAGATGGAAAAGGCCAAGGAGGATACCAAGGATATCGCCAGGGATATCGGCGACGTGCTGATTTATGC
>DATKYX010000099.1:0-2798 GCA_035528255.1 Dehalococcoidales bacterium
AGCAGCAGGTTATGCACCAGTATGGCCGAGGGTACGGCGGCGATAATGGCGGCGCCGGTGTAGAAGGAGGTCTGGATGAAGTATGTCCCCAGCACGGGCAAAGCCCCCAGCCCCACCCCCGGCGCCCACTCCGGCCAGCCCATACGGGTCAAAAACGGGGTATAGAGCACAGTGCAAAGCGCCGCCACCAGCAGCAGCGGCAGCAAGCCCCAGCCCGTGACGATAACGAAATAGACGCCGATGGGCACCGCCAGCAGGAAGGAACCCATCCCCAGCCAGAAGACCTGCCGCGGCGTCATCCGGGCGGCGGGCAATATGCCGCTGCCCCCGCTGAAAGGGGTGCGCTTGGTCTTAAGGTCGATGCCGCTCTTGTAGTCGAAGTAGTCGTTGAGCACGTTGACGCTGATATGGCAGAGCAGCAAGCCGAAGAAAGCCAGCAGGGCGTGCCCCAGGTGAAAATAGCCGTCATTCCAGGCGATGGCGTTGCCCAGGAAGGCCAGCACCACGGAAAGCAGCAGGAACTGGGGTCTAGTCTCGGCAAACCATACCTTAAGATTCATTTCTTCTCTCCATCATGAGCTGATTAGAGGCTTCGGCGGACACTCTCTCTATCTGCGGACGGTCGGGGTTGTAACCAAGGTTTTCAGCCTGACAGCCGTTAGATTACCTGCAGGGCTACTATGGAGATAACAATGAACAGGACTACCAGGACGATGGTAAGCTGAAACAGCGTTTTCTCCACGCCCCGCTTCGTGCGGTAGACGGTGTCGGCCTGGCCGAAGATACCCCCCAGCCCCCCACCCTTGACCTGGAGCAGGATGGCCATTATCAGGGCGGCGGATAGTATAATCTGGGCTATACTGAAATAAGTCTCCATGCTTATCCTTCCTCTAACTTCTTCTCCATCAACTTGTTGACCACCGCGGGGTTGGCGCGACCCCTGGTGGCTCTCATCACCTGTCCCACCAGGAACTTCAGCGACTGTTTCTTGCCCGCCTTATAGTCGGCGACGGCGGAAGTGTTGTCTTTGATGACGCGGGCAATCTCCTCCTCGATGGCGCCGGCGTCGCTTATCTGTCCCAGCTCCTGCGCCTTAATAATATCGTCGGCGCTGGCGCCCTTCTCGTACATCTGCCCCAGTACCGACTTAGCCGAGGCGGCGCTAACCACCTCCTCCGAGTTCAGTTTGGCTAAGCAGGCCAGCCGCTCCGGGCTGACCTTCTGGCAGAATACGGTGATATCGATAACACTCTCGTTTATTATACGGCTCACCTCGCCCAAAAGCCAGTTGCTTATCTCCTTGGGCGTTACCTCATGACTGGTTTTCAGGCAGTCCTCGAAGTAGTCGGCCATCTCGCGGGAAGCGGTAATCAGCCTGGCGTCATAGGGGGACAGCCCGTAATCGGCGACAAAGCGGTCGCGCCTTTCTTCGGGCAGCTCGGGCAGCTTGGACTCCACCTCTTCCACCCACGCCCGGTCCAGCACCAGCGGCGCCAGGTCGGGCTCGGGGAAATAGCGGTAGTCGTGGGCGTATTCTTTAGAGCGCTGGGAAACGGTCACCCCCCTGTCCTCTATCCAGCCCCGCGTCTCCTGGAAAAGCTTTTTGCCCGCCGCCGCCACCTTTCGCTGCCTCTCCTCTTCGTAGCTCAGGGCGCGATAGACCGCCTTGAAGCTGTTCATATTCTTAACCTCGACCTTGGCCAGGGTCTCCGGGCTGTTCTCGGGGCGGATGCTGATATTGGCGTCGCAGCGGAAGCTGCCCTCCTCCATATTCCCCGTGGAAACGCCCAGGTAGCGCAGTATGCTCCTCAGCTTCATCAGGTACTGGCGGGCTTCCTCCGGAGAGCGCAGGTCGGGCTCGCCGACAATCTCCATCAAAGGCACCCCCGAGCGGTTGACATCCACCAGGCTGTAATGCTTCTCCCCCGGCAGGGCGCGGTGCAACAGCTTGGCCACATCTTCCTCCAGGTGAACGCGGGTGATGCCCGCCTTCTTCTCCTTGCCATCGACATCGATGACCAGCCAGCCTTTAACGCCGAAGGGCGCGTCATACTGGGAAATCTGGTAGCCCTTCATCAGGTCGGGGTAGGGATAGTTCTTGCGGTCGAACTTGGTGTAATCGGAGATGGTGCAGTGCAAGGCTATAGCCGTCATCACGGTAAATTCCACCGCCTGCTGGTTGATGGTGGGCAGCACGCCGGGCATGCCCAGGCACACCGGACAGACATGGCTGTTGGGCGCAGTGCCGGTGTAATCGGTGCTGCAACGGCAGAACATCTTGCTCTTGGTCAAAAGCTGGGCGTGGACCTCCAGCCCGATAACGGTCTCGTATTTCATGGCAAATGTTAGTATAGCAACAATAGTAATAGCTGACAAGGAAAACGGGATTTAATGGGCACTCTACACATCCCCACCTACCTAGCGTGCGTTTGTTATCCCTCCCAGCCCACCCTATAGGGGTTAGACCCCTATTAACCCCTTATTTTGGGGTTTTAAAGGGGACGGGGAAAGATAAAACTGAGGGGCAAGGCGGGGTCGCTTAAAAGGTAGATATAAAAGGGGCACCACCCTTATAGGGCGGGTTCTGGGTGGGACGAAAGGCACAGGTGGGGAGAGAAGTATATAGAGGTGACACCTCTGTAGGGTGGGTTTTGGGTGGGAAGAAAGACCTGGGGGGAGGCTGCCAAATAAGCCCGCGTATGCTATAATCTACCCTACAAGTGGGGATATAGCTCAGTTGGGAGAGCGCTGCCTTCGCATGGCAGAGGTTGGGGGTTCGAATCCCCCTATCTCCACCA
>DATKYX010000100.1:0-4751 GCA_035528255.1 Dehalococcoidales bacterium
CGAATAGCACAAAAGTATGTTGAATATACTCTTCGACTACAGCAAAGATACTTCCGCAGCCTGGCGACGAAGATAGAAGCCGTGCTGGCGCAAGAAGCCGAATCGGGGGGCAAAGCCGCTGAACTGGCTAAACTCAAGGAATTAGGAATAGAGGTTAGTATCAAATTGCGCGAGGTCTTTGCTCAGATAAGACAGCATCAACTGAAGCAAGGGGGGGTGAGGCAATGAACCGTGAAAGCGACGAAAAAAGGCGCTTCCGTCCGCGTGACGACGACTCCGAAGACGAAGACAGCGATAACAACGACTCCTCCGAGTCGACGACGCTGTGGCGCGATACAAGACAGCTCGACTTCGGGAAAGATGATGTAGACCAGGACACGGAAATAGAAACGCCCCTGGGGCAGATCGAGGAGCAGGAGGTTGTGGACGACCCCGTCCGCATGTACCTGCACGAAATCGGGCGGGTGCACCTGCTCACCGCCGACCAGGAAAAATACCTGGCGCGGAAGATGGAGGAAGGCCGGCGCATCAAGGAGATTAAACAAAGCTACCTGCTCAAAAACAATCGAGACCCCTCGGCCACCGAGATAATCGTCGCCGTGCTCGAAGAGCTTTCCCGGGCCACCCCCGCCATCCACCTCATCCAGGAACAGCTCCGGATAGAAACCGCCCCCGGCTTTCTGGAGACTATCTCCCACTCCACGCTGCGGGAAAGCCTCGACGGCGAGATAAAGCCGCAGCTCATCCTGGCCATCAGCCACCAGACCGAAAAGTCGATAGCCGAAACCGAGCTTTTCCTGGCCGAGCTCTCGCTCAACATCACCCTGCTGCCCCGGGAAATACTGGAGGCTATCGGCGCCAAGGTCACGCTTTCGGGCATAGCCATACTGGTGACCAAGCCCAGCTGCATCAAAGCCATCGGTGAATACGAGCAGCAGCTCCAGGCTTATCTGGATAATATCGAGCACGAGGCGGGAAAATCCGCCACCCACCTCACCGAAGCCAACCTGCGCCTCGTGGTCAGCGTAGCCAAGAAACACATCGGGCGGGGAATGTCGCTGCTCGACCTCATTCAGGAAGGCAATATCGGGCTGCTCCGGGCGGTGGAAAAGTTCGACTATCGCAAGGGCTATAAATTCAGCACCTACGCCACCTGGTGGATTCGCCAGGCGATTACCCGCGCCATCGCCGACCAGGCGCGCACCATCCGCATACCCGTGCATATGGTCGAAACCATCAACAAACTGCTGCGGGTAAGCCGCCGCCTGGCTCAGGAACACGGCCGCGAGCCTACGGCCAAGGAAATCGGCAAGGAAATGGAAATCTCGGCGGAAAAGGTGGGCGAAATCGTCAAGGTCTCGCAACTGCCCATATCGCTGGAATCGCCTATGGGCGAGGAAGAAGACAGCCACCTGGGCGACTTTATCGAAGACCGCAACGCCCTGCCCCCCGCCGACGCCGCCTCCAAGCAGTTGCTCAAGGAGCAGATAGACTCCGTGCTCTCCAGCCTCAGTCCCCGCGAGCAAAGGGTGCTCCAGCTCCGCTTCGGCCTCGAAGACGGGCGCAGCCGTACCTTAGAGGAAGTGGGCAAGGAGTTTAACGTCACGCGGGAGCGCATAAGGCAGATTGAAGCCAAAGCCCTGCGCAAACTCCGCCACCCCAGCCGCAGCCGCCGCCTAAAGGACTATCTGGAATAACCCCCCACCCCGATTTTATCTTTTCCCACCCGCCACCCTTTTAAGGTAAAGAGGGGCTACACCCCTCTTAAACACCCCCGAAGCCTACTGTCATTCTGAAGGAGCATAGCGACTGAAGAATCTCAAGGGGCGGGGAGTAACCTACCCCCAAATAAGAGGTAGAAAGAGGAGTCTAATTCCTATTGGGTGGGACGGGTGGGAAAACAACACCTCCGTTAAACAAGGTGAGGTGGTGGAGCGTAACCCCCCAGGTTAAGGAGTTTACTCATTAGGGCGGGCTGGGTGGGACATAAAAACTTACGCTAACAGAGTGGGGCAGTGGGTGGATACCCCCTTCGCTTATGGCGAGACAATCGCTCCCCCTTTTGTAAAGGGGGATTAAGGGGGATTTTCGTTACATCTCCTCCGCCTACCCGAACATGTTCGTCATATTCTTGGTCATCTTCAGCTTCCCGCCGATACCCATCTTCATCAGCTTCTGCATCTGACGGAACTGGTTCAGCAACTGGTTCACGTCCTGCGTCTTGACCCCGCTACCCCGTGCGATGCGCCGCCGGCGGCTGCCGCCGATGATAGTGGGGTTATGCCTCTCCTCGGGCGTCATGGAAAATATCATCGCCTCGATTTTCTTAAGCTGCTGCTCCTCCATACCCGCGGGCAACTGCCGGGCCAGCTTTGACGCCCCGGGCAGCATCTCCAGCAGGTTGGATACCGGCCCCATCTTCCGTATCTCGGCGAGCTGGGAGAGAAAGTCCTCCAGGTTAAAGCTGGCGGTCTTCACCTTCTTCTCCAGCTCCTTGACTTTCTTCTGGTCGAAGGTCTTCTCCGCCTTCTCGATGAAGGTCAGCATGTCGCCCATGCCCAGTATGCGCGATGCCAGCCGGTCGGGATAGAAAGGCTCGAAGGCGTCGGGCTTTTCCCCCACCCCCATAAACTTGATGGGCACCCCGCTCACCCAGCGGATAGAAAGCGCCGCCCCGCCCCGCGCGTCCCCGTCCATCTTGGTCAAAATCAGGCCGGTCAGCCCCAGTTTAGCGTGAAATTGCTCGGCCATGCGCACCGCGTCCTGCCCGGTCATGGCATCCACCACCAGCAGCGACTCGTCGGGCTTCAGCTCCTTCTTGACCTGCACCAGCTCATCCATCAACGGCTCGTCGATGTGCATCCGCCCCGCCGTATCGACGATAACCCAGCTAACGCCCAGCTCCTTGGCCTTCTTCAGGCCGTGGGCGCAGATATCCTGGCTCTTCGAACTCGGCTTCTCGCGGTAAATGGGGATATCGAACTGCTCGCCCAGCATAGCCAGCTGCTCGATGCCCGCCGGCCTTCGGGTGTCGGCGGCGACCAGAAGCGGGCTCTGCCCCCCCTGCTTCAGGTGCAGGGCCAGCTTGGCGGCGGTAGTGGTCTTACCCGAACCCTGCAACCCCACCAGCATTATCACGGAAGGCGGCCGGGACGAAGCCTCCAGCTTACTCTCCCCCTCCCCCAGCGTCTTGACCAGCTCCTCGTTGACGATTTTGATTACCTGCTGGGCGGGGGTCAGGCTCTCCATAACCTCGGCGCCCAGCGAGCGAGCCCTCACCCGCTCGACAAAGTCCTTGACCACCTTGAAATTAACGTCCGCTTCCAGCAGGGCAAGGCGCACCTGGCGCAGGCCTTCGTCGATATCCTTCTCGGTGAGCTTGCCCCGACTGCTCAGCTTGCGGAAGACCGCGCTCAGCTTGTCCGTCAATACTTCAAACATGGCAATCTCATCCTACAGAATCGGGCTGGCCATCCAGCTAATTAGTAAAAATCTGCGTTGCATAAACATATCCTCTCTTTGTAACAATACCTATACCTATCTTAGTATAGTTGGGACTCATTAAGTTAGCCCTATGTCCAGGCGATTTCATCCATCCTTTAACTAGCTTAATTGCAATACGTGTGCTGTACCTATGGGCAGGATACTTAAAGCAATTCTCACCCACATAACCACTACCCGTAAGTTTTCGTACTCTGGCAGCTCTATGCTGGAACCCGGCATGGTTACAAGTTCGATGTTTTGCCATATAAGAACTATGATTCCTAGCTACTTTGTCCAGTGCATAATAAGCCTTTAATGGTTGCAGACCTTGTTTTCTCCTATAATGATTGATTATTTTGAGCTGTCGACTTCTTCTTCTTTCTCTCAAGCGTCTGAACTGGGTTCGTAGTATCCTTGGCCTACGGATTATAAAAAAGAGTATTATGCCCGCAACTATGACCCAGAACCATAGCCAGTCCATTTATTCCCCCACATTATCGGTTTCATTCTAAGGGGAGACAGGCTAAGGCGTCAAGGCGAAGCTTCGACCCCTATGATATACTAGTGCCGATGTCGGACATCGTCCAGGTTATTCTGTACTCGCTCGCCTCCGGAGTAGCCGTCATTCTCGGCGGCTTTCTGGCCAGGCTGAAACTGGTGCCCGATAGCCCCCTGGGCCGGGAAATTTCTCACGGCGTCATCGCCTTCGGCGGCGGCGTCCTGGTGGCGGCGGTGGCTTTCGTCCTGGCTCCCCGCGGCATAGAGCTGCTCTCCCTGCCCGTTCTCATCTTCGTCTTTCTGCTCGGCGTGGTCAGCTTTTTATTCCTGGACAGGTTCATCGCCCGCCACGGCGGCAGGGCCGCCCAGCTCATGGCCATGATGATGGACTTCATCCCCGAAGCCATCGCCCTGGGGGCAATCTTCTCCACCGACCGCCAGACCGGCCTGCTTTTGGCGCTGTTTATCGGCTTGCAAAACCTGCCCGAAGCCTACAACTCCTTCGGCGACCTGAAGCGCAGCGGATTTTCGCCCAACAAGGCGTTGGCGATTCTCGTCCCCTTTAGCCTGGTAGGCGTGGCTGCCGCTATAGCCGGCTACTCGTTTCTATCCGGGCACCAGGAGCTGGTAGCCTGCCTCATGGTATTTTCGGCGGGCGCTATCCTCTACATCGTCTTTCAGGATATAGCGCCGATGGCTAAACTGAGGAACCACTGGACTCCGGCGACGGGCGCCGCCCTCGGCTTTCTTGTGGGGATGATTGGGGAGAA
>DATKYX010000101.1:0-6315 GCA_035528255.1 Dehalococcoidales bacterium
ATTACGAGCGCCAGCACCACGATAAATGTAAACTTGTTTTTCGCCATCGGTCAATACCTCCTCGCTACAGGGCGATAAACTGGGTTAAGACGCTCTCCAGTTCTTCCTGGCTCTGGAAGGCGCCGAGCTTTACGTAGCGGATTAAGCCTTCTGTGTTGATAAAGAAGGTTATGGGGATGCCGGAAACGCGGTACTGCGCCGCGACCCTGCCTTCCATATCCAGCAGCACCGGCAGGGAGATGTCGAGGCCGTCGAGATAGTCCTTGACTTTATCGGTGTCCTCGCCCAGGTCGATGGTCAGGATGACCAGCTCCCCGCTATCCCATTCGTCGTAAACCCCCTGTATGTAGGGCAGTTGCATCGTGCAATAGCCGCAGGTGGTCCTCCAGAAGTTGAGCATTACCGACTTGCCCTGGAAATCGCTTAAGGAGAAGGTCTGGCCCGCGGCGTCCTCGAAGCGGAAGTCGGGGGCGGGGTCCTTATCCTGGAAGACCTGACCGGTGTACTCGTCGCAATCGATGACGGAGCCGTAGCCGCTGACTAAATCGGGCTCGCCTTCGTTGGGCACTTGGCCGTTGGGCGCATCGCCGTTGGGCGTATCGCCGTTACCGTCAACGCCGTCGCAGCAGACGCTGGTCGTTAAGCCCGCAATCAGCACCGCCGTCAGCGCCGTTATCACCAATATCTTTAATATTCTAACCATAACTCAAACCCCTTATTTGTTCTACCCTTATAATTATAACCTTAAACGTTATCCTAAAACCAGCGCAGGGTGTTGGTCAGAGTGAGTATGCCCACCGTTATCAGGAGCGCGCCGCTGATGAGATAGCTCCAGGTGGAGTAACGGTGGAGCCGTCTTAAGATGGGGCGGAAGGAGTCGAAGGCGAAGCCGATGACCAGGAAGGGGATGCCCAGCCCCAGGGAATAGACGGCCAGCAGGTAAGCGCCATGCCAGACGGTTTCCGAGCTCCAGGCCAGGGTTAAAATGCCGCCGAGCACGGGGCCGATGCAGGGAGTCCAGGCCAGGGAGAACAGGGCGCCGATGAGCATCGAGCGCAGGTAGCCGCTGGTGGCGCCTAACGAGGGCGCCAGCCGCTTTTCGTAGTTGAGCCAGGGGAATTTAAGCGACGCCAGCAGGAAAACGCCGAAGGCGATGAGCAAGCCGCCGGCTATCTTGATGATAATAGAGTGGGAGCCGATGGCGAAACCGGCCAGCCCCGCCGCCGCCCCCAGGACAACGAAGACGATGGCGAAGCCCAGGACGAAGCTGAGGGAGTGGAAGAATACGGGGAAGCGGCTTCTTTTCGTTTCCGATTCCAGGATTTCGGGGCCGCAGACGCTGGCCAGGTAGACCGGCACCAGGGGCAGGACGCAGGGGGAGAAGAAGGAGAGCAGCCCCGCGCCGAAAGCAACAAATAGTGATACTTCTTCCATAATCTATATCGTTAAACCTTTCTGTCCGGGGATTTATTTGTTAGAGTGCTAGATTTAATGCTAACCAATCTGGGCTAAAATAGCAAGCTGGTCACATTATCCCTAAAGGGCTATAATACCGGTGAAGAGATGAGGGCGTTAAGTTACAGCCAGATTTCGCTATACCAGAGCTGTCCCCTTGGCTACAAGCTGCAGTACATCGACGGACTGGAGACTAAAGATAAGGGGTATTTCAGCTTCGGCACCACCATGCACGACTGCGCCGAGCATTTTTTCAAGGTCAAGGTGCCGCCGCCGCCCTCGCTGGAGGCGATGCTCGACTTCTACGAGCAACGCTGGCTTTCCCAGGGCTACGAGTCCGCCGAGGAGGAAGCCGAGTATAAAGCCTACGGGCGGGAGATGCTGACCAAGTTCTGTGAGATTCACCGCCCCGACTTCAGGATGCCGATAGCGGTGGAGCACAAGTTCTTTATCGACATCGACAACGTGAAGCTGACGGGGCGAATCGACCGGGTGGATAAGCTGGACAGCGGGGGCTTATCCATCATCGACTACAAGACCAACCTCGAGCTTTTCACCAGGGAATACCTCGATAACGACCTGCAGCTTACTCTGTATCAATTGGCGGTGGAGCAGTCCTGGTTTTTGCCCGTGGAGAGGCTGACGCTCTACCATTTTCGTTCCAACACGCCCGTAAGCTGCCCGCCACGCGAGCCGGCGCGGCTCGAAGAAGCCAAAAAGCTGGTGCTCGAAGTCGCCGAGGGCATACAGGCGGGGAACTTTCCCGCCGTCGAGAACTGGCGTTGCCCCTGCGACTTTCCCCAGTATTGCCCCTATTACAAGCACAAGTTCGCCCCGGAGCGGGGGGAGAGCGACGTCCTCGACGAGGCGGCGGCGCCGCAATCGGTGGAGCGTTACGTCGCCCTGCAGAATGAGATTAAGGGGTTGCAGCTGGAGCTGGACGAGCTAAAACAGGCCATCGCCGCTTACTGCCAGGCGCAGGGCTTGAACCGCGTCTACGGCAAGGGGCACGCCCTGACCTATAAGGTGGTGGAGAGGGGGGGCTACAGCGAGCCCGAGGTCAAGGCGTTGCTGGAGCCGGCGGGGCTGTGGCCGAGGGTGCTCGGCTTCGACCAGTATAAGCTCAGGGAGCTTATCAAGGACGAGACGGTTGCCCGCGAGCTGAGGCAGAAGCTGGGCGAGCTGAAGCAAGTGGTTTCGGCCAGCCCGCAGCTCTGGGTGCGGCGGCTGGTCGAGGAAGAATAGCAACCGGGGGAGATGCCTTATGATTAGCTACGACGATTTTCTGAAAGTTGATATGAGGGTGGGCAGGGTAACGAAGGTGGAGGACTTCCCCAAGGCGCGCAACCCATCGTATAAGTTCGAGGTGGATTTCGGGGGGGAGGTGGGGATTAAACATTCCGCCGCCCAGTTGACCAACTACGCCAAAGAAGAGCTGGTGGGGCGGCAGGTGGTGGCCGTGGTCAACTTTCCGCCCAGGAATATCGCCGGCTTTAGCTCCGAGGTGCTCATTATGGGGGTGGATATGGAGGGCGGGGTGGTATCGCTTTTGCAGCCGAGGGATGAAGCCATAATCGGCGCCAGGGTCTATTAAAAAAGTTGCATTTTCCCTCGTTTTTCTGTATTCTTAACGGACAATAGAATAGATGACCGGGGCATCCGGCTAAAAGCCGGATAAAACGGATGGCAAGTCGGTGAGATTCCGACGCAGTCCCGCCTGCTGTAACCGGTAGAAGGCTACCGGAAGTCAGAACGCCGAGTCCCGGCATCCTTAAACCTCCGCGGAGAAAGGGGGTGGGATGGTGCTCAGAGTGTACTGAGAGAGTCCCCCTTGACTTTAAGGAGAGGGGGATTATTTTTTGCCCGGATTCTTATAAATAAATACTACCGGTAAATATTTTGGGAGGTAAGTTTTCATGAGATTCAAGGCACTGGTTGTTTTGGTCGTCCTGTTGAGTTTGCTGGCCGGCGCGGCTGCCGGCTGTAAAGCCGAGTTCGAGCCGGGGACCTATACCGACGATATGGAGCGGGGGGTGGTTATCGACGAGGTGCCGCAGCGGCTCGTCTGCTTCGGGCCGAGCATCACCGAGATTGCCTTCGCGCTGGGGCTGGGGGGGCGGGTGGTGGGCGTGGATGACTTCAGCGACTACCCCGCGGAGGCTCAGGATTTGCCCAAGGTGGGCAATGCCTTTTCCCCCTCTATCGAGAGCCTGGTGGTGCTGGAGCCCGACCTGGTTTTGACCTTAGAGCACGAGCAGTTTAACAGCGAGATGGAAGCCCTGGGCATAACCTACCTGATTTTAGACCCCGATGATATCGACGGCATCTTAAGCAATATCGAGCTGGTGGGGGCGGTTACCGATACCATCGAGGAAGCCGCCGCGCTGGTGGAGAGTATGGCGGAGCGTATCGCCGACGTCGAGGAGAGGGTGGAGGGAGTTGCCCCGGTGAGCGTTTTCTTTATCGTGGACGCCACCGACCCGACGCTGCCCTGGACGGCGGGGCCGGGCTCGTTTATCGATGCCCTGATTACCATGGCGGGGGGGGAGAACGTGGCTGCCGAAGCACCAATGGCCTGGCCGCAGTTCAGCATCGAGGAAATCGTTAGAGCCGACCCGGATGTTATTATCGTCCAGACTATGCTGGGGGGGATACCGACTATAGAGGTGGCGGCGCTGGAGGCGCACTCCATCTGGGGGGCGATGAGCGCCGTGAGCGGGGGCCGGGTTTACCTTATCGACGGCGACCTGGTGAGCCGCTCGGGCCCGAGAATCGTGGAGGGTTTGGAAAAGCTGGCGGAGGCCATTCACCCCGAGCTTTTCGATTAGAGCGCGCAGGCGTGGTTTGCCCCTTGACAATTGGTAAATATTGGCATAAGGTAAATAATATGTATAAATAAGCAGTAATAGAGCACGCAGGTGCGCGTGTGGCTATTTGTATATAAAAAACAAAAATCCGTAAGGAGGAGAAGGATGAGAATAGGCGCAAAAATACTCGTTGTGCTGGCTATTCTGGCTCTCATCGTGGTGCCGCTAGCGGCTTGCACGGCAGAGCAGGGCCCAGCCGGACCAGCGGGGCCAACGGGCGCAACGGGCGCGACGGGGCCGCAGGGGCCAGCGGGTAGAACCGCAGGCGAACAAGGACCAGCCGGACCAACGGGCGCAACGGGCGCAACGGGCGCAACGGGCGCAACGGGCGCAGCGGGTCCAGCCGGACCTCGGGGACTACGGGGGCTTATGGGACCGATGGGGCCAACGGGGCTAACGGGGCCAATAGGGCCATCGGGAACCGTCGGTTACACGGTCAAGTGGGGTAGCGCAAGCGTGACTGGTTCTTTAACCGAGATTGATACCGGGCTTACAACAGTCGTAGAGTGCGTGTTAACAGTGGAGTCCAACGCCGCGCCCGGGTTGAACTGGGCTGCGGTTACGTGGGGCCACGGCACAACTGCTGGACTGATTGACATCTATGTCTGGATGCCAACGGGAGCAGCTGATTGCACCCTCATCACATCCGATGCCGCTACCACTGTGAGCTGGGTCGCGATCGGAGATTAAAGTAGTATCAGCCCCGGAGAAGGGGTTTGACAAGAGCAAGCTAGCTAGCAGATAGAAGAAGAGGATAGAAGAATTAAGCCACCCCAGCCGAGAGGCCGGGGTAGCTTTGTTTTGTGTCTATAGCGCTTTTTTGGAATTAGTGCTTGGAGCGCCTTAGTTTGAGCCCGCCGAAGAAGGCGAGGGCGAGGAGGGCGAGGACGACCACCCCTATAATCACCCACCAGTACCAGGAGAAGACAAAGCCGGGGTCGGTGTAGGTTATGAGCAGCCTTGAAATGTTTTCTCCGGACTCATGGGAGGGGAAGGCTACCAGCTCTTCGGAGGCTTTTTCCATATCGCGGAGCATTACCGCCATGGAAATCTGCCCCGATTGCGTTTCAGCTTTGACGCCGGCGGTCACATCCCAGCCGTACCACCGGTCGGCCTGATAGATGGTGGTGGTGGCCAGAGCGTTTTGACCCCACTGGGGGGCGTTGTCGAAGTTGAGGGTGAGCTCGTCCCAGTCGGAAGAGACCTGGAGGGCCTGGATGTAGCGGGGGGCCAAAAGCGCCACGTTCTGGCCGTAGAGCTGGAGCATGGCTGAATCAATCTCAATGTCCTTGAGTTCGGTCAGGTCGAATTTGAGGTAGATAATGCTGACGACCCTCTCATGTTCCACTTCGACCATCTCGGGGACGGCTTCTTCTCCTTCGGCAACTTCGGGTATCACTTCTTCTTGGACAACGTTCCAGCGATACCAGGCATTGACGAAGTCGAGTTCGCCGTAGTTCTCTTCCCTTACGCCGTAGGTGTCGTCGGGGTCGTTGAGGTCGGCTACGGTGTAGGCGTCTGCGCTGACATCTATGACCAGGCTCCGGGTGGCCGAAGCCCCCATGAGCAACGACAATAGCGCCAAGAGGAGCAACACCGAACAGATTATGAGCAGTTTTTTCATCTTATCCTCCCTAAAATTTCTGGTTAATCTTATCATAATGTCGGGGGGAATAAAACAGGGGGTTTATAGCGGCCAGCCCAGCCAGTCGAAGACGCCGAGCATCTTTAAGCCCATATAGAGCATGACGGCGATGAAGATATACCTTAAATACCGGGCGGGGAGCTTGTGGGCGACGATGGCGCCGAGCTGGGCGGTGCCGACGCTGGCGACGGCCAGCAGCCCCCAGACCTGCAAGTTGATGTAGCCTATAGAGTGGTCGGGCAGTCCGGCAACGCCGAGGCCGTTGACGAGGTAGCCGATAGCGCCGCCGGCGGCGGTGAAGAGCATTATAGCCAGGGAGGTGCCCACGGCGTTATGCATCTTGAAGCG
>DATKYX010000102.1:0-2829 GCA_035528255.1 Dehalococcoidales bacterium
GCCCTTGCAGCCGCAGACCCGATAGACAAAGTTCTTCAGGATTTTCTTGCCCTCGGGCGTGTGGGCAACCTCGGGGTGGAACTGGAGCCCGAATATCTTGTCGTCCTTGCCCATGACGGCCAGCGGCGAGTTTTCGGTATAAGCCAGGTCGGTGAAACCGGGCGGGAGCTTTTCGATTTTATCGCCGTGGCTCATCCATACCGGGGTCGAGCTGGGTAAATCGGTAAAGAGCGGCGAATCGGCGGCGTTCAGGTGCATGACGGCGTGGCCGTACTCATGCTTTGCCCCCGGCGTAACCTGCCCGCCGAGTTGGTGGGCCAGGACCTGCATGCCGTAGCATATGCCCATTACGGGCAGGTGGCTTTCGTAGATGTAGGACGGCGCCAGCGGGGCTTTGGGGTCATAGACGCTGGCGGGGCCTCCGGAAAGAATAAACCCCTTGGGGTTGAGGTGGGCAATGTCTTCCCAGGGGGTATCGGGGTTGACCAGCTCGCAATAGACCTGGCATTCTCGCACGCGGCGGGCGATGAGCAGGCTGTACTGTGAGCCGAAATCGATAACGATGATTGCCTCGCGTTCGGCGCTGGGGATGGCGGCTCTGGCCTCCGCGGGCTGTTGGCCGCCCTTCTCCTGGGCAATCTCCAGATAGGTGGAGACCTCGATATCGCCGCTGGTGGTTACGCGATGGCTCTTCTTGGGGCTTTTGGGGGGGCTTTTCTTCGCTTTTTCTTTAGCCATTTTATTGCATACAGATTACCACTGTGACTGCTTTAGTTCAAGTGCTTTTAGCCTTGAAAAAACTTTTTAATTTTCATCACCAAACTCCTCTTCCTTTAGCTATGCCCTGACACTATGCTATACTGTCAATCAGGAAGAGGTGGCAATGGGCACCAGGCTTTCTTCATCCGTCCGTGAGCAGGTCGAGCAGGGCATATCCATCCTCAAACGGGGAGGGGTAGTCGCTTTTCCCACCGATACTGTCTACGGGCTGGGCGCCGGCATCGGCATAGACTCCGCCGTAGAGCGGGTCTATCGGATAAAGGGGCGTCCAAACAGCCGAGCGCTGCCCCTGATTCTAGCCGACCTCTACCAGTTTGAGAAAGTCGCCCGTGAGGTGACCCCTACAGCCCGCCTCCTGGCCGATAACTTTTGGCCGGGGCCGCTGACGCTGGTGCTCTTAAAATCCGATTCCGTATCCGCTATTATCACCGGTGGCAGCGAAACCGTCGCCGTCCGCATCCCCGCCCACCCCATCCCCGTCGCACTGGCGCGGGGGGTGGGAACAGCCGTCGTCGGCACCAGCGCCAACTTGAGCGGGCAGCCCAGCGCCCTGACCGCCGCCGAAGCCCGCGCCCAGCTGGGGGATAAGGCCGACCTTATCATCAACGGCGAGTGCCCCGGGGGTAAAGAGTCCACCATCGTCGATTTGACCGGGGAAACCCCCGTTATTTTGCGCCAAGGCGCCATATCGAGAGAAGAACTGAGGCAGATATGCCCCGACATTGCCGTTAAGGGAGGCTAAAGCGATGCGCATTGCCATCGGCAACGACCACTGGGGACTGGAGCTAAAGCAGGCTATCATACAGATACTCGCCGATAGCGGACATAGCTATGAGGACTTCGGCTGTCACACCACCGACGCGGTGGACTACCCCGATTACGCCCGTGAAGTGGCCGAGGCAGTGGTCAGGGGGGATTTTGATTACGGTATTCTAATCTGCAACAACGGCATCGGCATGAGCATCGCCGCCAACAAGGTCAGGGGGGCCATAGCCTCCCTATGTTACACCGCCTTTAACGCGCAACACACCCGCCAGCACCAGGACGCCAATATACTGTGCCTGGGGGCGGGCAAGGAGCAAGTGCAGGAACCGGTAGCCGAAATCGTCAACGCCTTCCTCACCGCCGAGTTCGAGGGCGGCCGGCACCAGCGACGGCTGGACAAGATAAGGGCTATAGAAGCCAGCCAGCTAGGCCAGCCTTGACATTTGTATAGCAACTGTGCTACTTTATCTGCACGATGAATATTGAACTTGCTATCCTTATTCTGGTTATCGACACATAATCCGGCCAGCGGGTCGTCTCCCAGTTATTAGGGGCCGTCCCCACGGGACGGCCTTTTTTATAAACGAAAAAATCGGATATCGAAGGGGAAGAATGAAAAGCGATACCATCAAACGAGGTGTAGAGCGTGCCCCCCACCGCGCCCTGCTGCACGCCCTGGGCTGGAGAAAAGCCGACATCGACAAGCCCCTCATCGGTATCGTCAACAGCTTCACCGAGATTGTTCCCGGGCATATTCATTTGCCCCAGATAGCCCAGGCGGCTAAAGCCGGGGTGTTGAGCGGGGGCGGTATCCCCTTCGAGGTGAATACCATCGCCGTCTGCGACGGCATCGCCATGAACCACCCGGGCATGAAATACAGCCTGCCCAGCCGCGAGCTAATCGCCGACTCCGTGGAGATAGTCGCCGAGGCGCATGCCTTCGACGCCCTGGTCTTCATCCCCAACTGCGACAAGATAATCCCCGGCATGCTCATGGCGGCGGTAAGGTTGAACCTGCCCGCTATCTTCGTCAGCGGCGGTCCCATGCTGGCCGGCAGGCGTGAAGTCAACGGCAAAGAGGAAAGGGTGGACGTAAACACCATCTTCGAAGCCGTGGGCATGGTAGCCGCGGGCAAGATGGAAGCGGAGGAGCTGGAGGAGCTGGAGGAGCTGGCCTGCCCCGGCTGCGGCAGTTGCGCTGGCATGTTTACCGCCAATACCATGAACTGCCTGACCGAAGCCCTGGGCATGGGTCTGCCCGGCAACGGCACTATACCCGCCGTC
>DATKYX010000103.1:0-5469 GCA_035528255.1 Dehalococcoidales bacterium
AAGACTTCCTTCAGCATCGTTTCCCTGGTAAGGCGCCTGAGCGGAGAGAAGCGCGTGGGGCATGCCGGCACCCTGGACCCGGCGGCCACCGGCGTTCTACCGGTTTGCCTGGGTCAGGGAACGCGTATTATCCAGTTCTTATTGGAGGCGCCCAAGGCTTATCGGGCCGAGATTGAATTGGGGGTGGCTACCGATACCCATGATGCCACCGGCACCGTTGTCAGTAGGGGAGACCCCTCCGGCGTCAGCCGGGAAAAGCTGCTCTCGGCGCTTGAGTCATTTCGCGGCCCCATAGAGCAGACCCCTCCCATGTACAGCGCCGTCAAGCACGAGGGCAAGCCGCTTTATGAGCTGGCGCGCGCCGGTATCGAGGTGGCGAGGAAGAGCCGGCTGAGGTGGGTTTATCGCCTGGAGCTTTTGGACTGGCAACCGCCCGTAGCTACCATAGAGGTGGAGTGCAGCAAGGGCACCTATATCCGCTCGCTGGCTGACGACCTGGGACAGCTCCTGGGCTGTGGGGCTAACCTTAAAAACCTGGCCCGTTTGAAGTGCGGGCTCTTTACTATCGAAGACGCCATTACCGTGCCACAGCTTGAAGACGGCTTTCGTCACGGCTACTGGCAGCAGTTTCTCTATCCTATAGACATTGTGCTTTCGCGGTGGGGGGCGGTGGTGGTCGATGATGCCGCCGCGGAGGATATAAAAAACGGGCGTCCACTGGCTCTGGAAGCCGCCGATAACCCGCCTCCGTCCGTCCAGGGCAATCGCTGCCGCGTCTATACCCGTGACGGCACTTTCCTGGCTATGCTTTGCTTCGACTCGGAAAAGGGGCTGTGGCAGCCGGAGAAGGTCTTTGCCACTGATAGATAGTATTATTGGCTCTTGACAGTATGCCTCTAAAGGCGTATAGTTCAACCGATACCAAGAAGGGGGTGATTTAGGTGCAGGCGTATTGCTTCAAGTGTAGACGCAAGGTAGACATCAGGAATCCCCAGAAGGTTACCCTGAAGAATGGTCGGCCGGCAACGAGAGGGGTGTGCCCTTCCTGCGGGACCAAAGTATTCAGGATCGGCCAGGGCTAACCAGTCTGCTCTAATTACGTCGGCTAGAGGTGGAACGGTCCTCTTCAGTATAAGTATCAAAGTTTAGCAGGAGTGGGAACTCCTGCTTGCTGCGCCAAAGAGTTACTCTTTGGCCATAAATTCCAGCGAAATGTTAGTACGGATGTTAAAGAGTGTGGTTGGGCTTGTGCCTTTCCCCGTAAGTTTTGCTGTTGAAAAGGAGGGTGATTAGACCTTGGGTAAAATAAATGTAGCCATAGTAGGAGTGGGTAACTGTGCTTCTTCCCTGGTTCAGGGCGTTCACTACTATGGGAAAGCCAAAGATAACGAATTCGTCCCTGGACTTATGCATGTCAATCTCGGCGGGTATCATATCAGCGATATCAATTTCGTGGCTGCCTTCGATATCGATAAGAACAAGGTAGGCAAGGACCTGGCCCGAGCCATCTATACCGAGCCCAATAACACCTTCAAGTTTTGCGAGGTGCCGACTACAGGGGTTAAGGTTCAGCGAGGCATGACTCATGACGGGCTGGGTATCTATCTATCCAAGATAATAGAGAAGGCGCCCGGTCCTACTGCCGATATTGTTAAAATCCTCAAAGAGACCCATACCGATGTCGTGATTAACTACCTGCCGGTGGGCAGTGAAGAAGCCACCAAGTGGTATATCGAGCAGGTGCTGGCCGCCGGCTGTGGCTTTATCAACTGCATTCCGGTCTTTATTGCCCGGGAGAAGTACTGGCAGCAGCGTTTTGAGCAAAGCGGGCTGCCGGTTATCGGAGATGACATAAAATCTCAGGTAGGCGCTACCATTGTTCATCGTATCCTTACCCGATTGTTCGGGGACCGCGGAGTGAAACTGGAGCGGACCTACCAGTTGAACTTCGGTGGCAATACCGACTTCTACAATATGCTGGAGAGGGAACGCTTGGAGTCCAAGAAGATATCGAAGACCAACTCCGTAACCTCTCAGCTGGATTATGAGATGAAGCCCGATGATATCCATGTCGGCCCCAGCGATTATGTCCCCTGGTTGCTCGACCGCAAGTTCTGCCATATCAGGATGGAGGGGCGAACCTTCGGCGATGTTCCCCTGAACCTTGAGTTGAAGCTCGAGGTCTGGGACAGCCCCAACTCGGCGGGGGTGGTCATCGATGCTGTAAGGTGCTGTAAGCTCGCCTTAGACCGTGGACTTAAGGGAGCCTTGACATCTCCCTCGTCCTACTTCATGAAATCGCCACCGGTCCAGTATACCGACGACCAGGCTCACCGAAATGTGGAAGAGTTTATCGCTACTAATAAACCTGTGGAGAGCACGCCCGTTTGATTGAGTCGCCACGGAGGCTTGGGTAGCTAGCGGTGAAGATAGCATTAGTTTCGCCGTACGATTTCGCCTATCCCGGCGGTGTCTGCATTCACATTTCCTGCCTGGAGCAGCAATTTACCCGGATGGGTCATGAGGTCAGGGTAATTGCCCCTGCCTCCAGGGCTATTTCCGGCTTTGGCGACAGGTTCATTCCTATCGGCAGACCCCGCTCCATCCCCACCAGTGGCTCTATTGCCCGGCTTACTGTCTCTCCGTTTCTATCCTCTAAAATAAAAGAAGTCCTCGAGCGGGAAAAATTCGATATCATCCACCTTCACGAGCCTTTAATGCCCATGCTGTGCACCAGCGTGCTGCGCCTGTCGAAAACAGCCACCGTGGGCACCTTTCACGCCAGCAACGGCCGACCGGGTTATAATCTGGGGCGCCCTTTTAGCAAGTGGTTCCTGAAGAGGTGGTTCCGTAAGCTTGACGGCAAGATTGCGGTTTCTAAACCGGCTGTGGATTTTGCCCACAGCCACTTCCCCGGATACTATAACATTATCCCCAACGGCGTGGATTTAGAGCATTTCTCCCCCGATGTGGCTCCGATTGAGGAGTTCAAGGACGGCAAGCTGAATATCCTGTTCGTCGGCCGCATGGAGAAGCGCAAGGGCTTGAACTACCTGCTCGACGCCTTCGTGCGGGTTAAACAGGAAGTGCCCAATTCACGGCTCATTGCCGTCGGCCCCGGCACCAGGCTGCGGCGCCAATACGAAAAGAAGGTGGCCAGGAGCGGGGTCAAAGATGTCGTCTTTGTCGGCTTTGCCAGTTACGAAGACCTGCCCCGCTACTACCAGACCGCCGATATCTTCTGCGCCCCCGCCACCGGCTGGGAGAGCTTCGGCATCATTCTGCTGGAGGCGATGGCGCTGGGCAAGCCGATTGTGGCTTCTAACATTGATGGTTACGCCAGCGTGATAAGCGACGGCGCCGACGGGGTGCTGGTGCCCCCCAAGGACAGCCAGAGCCTGGCTCAGGCTTTAATCTCTTTCTTGAACGACGAGCCGCGCCGCCGGGATATGGGGGCTCAGGGGAGGGCTAAGGCCCTGAATTACGGCTGGGACAGCATCGCCCGCAGTATCCTGGATTATTACCAGAGGGTGCTCAGTGAGCCGCCCTGGAATAAGAAGTTTCCCCGGTCTAAAACGACGCCGATTTTAGTTTAAGCCAAAAGCGGGAGTAATACCATTTCACAAAAATCAGGCTCTAAAGCCAGTCTGTATCAGTTTCGCCGTGCCATAGCCCATAGTATTACCCAGTCGGTGGTGCGGGTTTTGGCCAGAACACCGCTGACCCCCAACATTATAACCTGGTTCGGCTTTGCCGTAATCCTCGGCGCGGCGGCGCTTATTATCACCGGACACCCGTTTGCCGGCGGCTTTGTGGTGCTGGTGGCGGGCTTTTTCGACATCCTGGACGGCGCGCTGGCCCGCCATACCGGGCGGGTTACCCCCTTCGGCGGCGTCCTCGACTCCACTCTCGATCGCCTGGCCGACGCGGCGCTGCTGGTGGCTATCCTGGTCTTTTTCGAGAATACGCTGTGGCTGGTGCTGCTGGTCTTCCTGACCATGATTGCCTCTCTGCTGGTGAGTTATATCCGGGCCAGGGCGGAGGCTGCGGGGCTGGACTGCCAGCGGGGAATCTTTACCCGTGCCGAGAGGATAATCGTGCTATCGCTGGGTCTGCTATTGAGCAGCCTGACTAACGCCCTGGTTATCGCCCTGGCTGTCATAGCGGCCTTCAGCTTCTTTACCGCCGGCCAGCGCTTATTCAGCGCCTGGCGAAATCAAAAGACTAAATAGCCCTTTTATTTAGGGCAGGATTTATGTTATAAGAGGAAGGGCAGATTTAGAGGAGGTATAATGCCGGTTATCGCTGTTCTTGGAGCCCAGTGGGGGGATGAGGGTAAGGGCAAGGTGGTTGACATGCTGGCTCAGCAGGCCAGGATGGTAGTCCGTTTTTCCGGCGGTGACAATGCCGGTCATTCGGTGGTTAACCCCCACGGTGATTTTAAACTGCACCTTATTCCCTCGGGCATCTTTAACGCCGGAGTGACTTGCATCATCGGCAACGGGGTGGTAATTAACCCCAGGGTTCTAATCGGCGAGATAGATAATTTGAACGGGCGCGGTGTGGATACCGGCAACCTGTTTATCAGCGACCGGGCTCACCTGATTATGCCCTATCATCTTCTCCTCGACGGCCTGGAGGAGGAGGCGAGGGGGGGCAAGGCGATAGGCACCACCCGCAAGGGAGTTGGCCCCGCCTTTACCGATAAGGCAGCCCGGCTGGGTATCAGGGCCGGCGACCTGCTGGATAAAGAAGCATTGCGGGAAAGGCTGCGTTCCATCATTGACTATAAGAATGTTATCCTGACCAAGGTCTACGGGGCTAAGCCCTTATCTCTGGATGAGGTCTATACCGAGTATTGCCGGTACGGAGAGCGCCTGGCGCCTAATATCCGGGAGACGACCATCATGCTCGACGAGGCGGTAAGCAGGGGTGACCGGGTGATACTGGAGGGGGCTCAGGGCGCTTTGCTCGACCCCGATTTCGGCACCTATCCCTATACCACCTCATCCTCGCCGCTGGCGGGGGGAGGTTGCCTGGGCGCGGGCTTGGGCCCGACCCGGATCGACCGCGTTGTCGGCATCTATAAGGCTTACTGCACCCGTGTCGGCGGCGGTCCTATGCCTACCGAATTGCATGATGAGACCGGTGAGCTGATTCGAGAGAGGGCGCACGAGTACGGCACTACCACCGGCCGGGCGCGCCGCTGCGGCTGGCTCGACGCCGTTGCCGCTCGCTTCAGCAGCCGGATTAACGGACTGACCGGGGCGGCGATTACCCGCCTCGATATCCTCGATATCCTGCCCAGCCTCAAGATATGCGTCGCTTATGAGCTGGACGGGAAGAAGATCGATTATTTCCCGGGCAACATAGCGGTGCTGGCGCGGTGTAAACCCATATACGAGGAGCTGCCCGGCTGGCAGACCGACACTACCGATATCAGGGATTACGACCGGCTGCCCGCGGCAG
>DATKYX010000104.1:0-4220 GCA_035528255.1 Dehalococcoidales bacterium
GCAGTATTTCCAGGGGGTGGAAGCCCCCGAGGAGATTGCCGGGCAGGTGCTGGACTGGCTCAAAGACCCCCTGAACCGCCTTTTCCTGAACGAGGAGGAGCGCGCCAAGTTCGAGGGCATGGACTTCGACGAGCTTATCAAAGAGCTGGAGGAGCGGCTCAAGGAGCAGACCGAGCAGCACGACGGGGGCGGCCACTGGATAGGGCGGGGAGGCACCTCACCCTTCGGGCACTCCGGCTATCACCCCGCCGGCATTAGAATCGGGGGGCAGTCGGGGGGGCGGCACGCCGTCCAGATTGCCGCCGAGCGTAGGTTCAAGAACTACCGCAGCGACCTGACGCTGGACGTGCGCCAGATTGGCATGGCGCTCAAGAAGCTGAGGCAGCTGCGCCGCACCGGCCTTGAAGATGAATTAGACCTCGAGGGGACGATTAAAGCCACCGCCAAGAACGCCGGCGACCTCGATTTTATCTGGCAGCGCAGCCGCAAGAACACGGTTAAGCTGCTTTTATTGATGGACGTCGGCGGCTCCATGGAGCCCTTCGCCAAGCTCTGCAGCCAGCTCTTCTCGGCGGCGCATTCCAGCACCCACTTCCGCGACTTCCAGTATTATTATTTCCATAACTGTATCTACGACTACCTTTACCAAGATGTCGAGCGGGTGGACGCGGTGAGCACCCTGCACCTGCTGCACACGCTGGAGTCCGACTACAAGGTGCTGCTGGTGGGCGACGCCCGCATGGGCCCCTGGGAGCTGACGGAGCGCTACGGAGCCATAAATTATTACGAGCGCAACGAGATACCGGGCATACTCTGGCTGAAAAGAATCAGGGACCACTTCAGCCACAGCGTCTGGTTGAACCCCGACGACCCGCGCTTCTGGATTCACCCCACCGTGCAGATAATTGGCAAGCTTTTCCCCATGTACTCGCTGACGCTGGGGGGGCTGGAGCAAGCCGTAGGCAAGCTGGTGGTGGCGAAATAACTTCATGAATTCCGAATCCCGCGCCACCCTGAGGATTGAGGAGATAGCACTGGGTTCGCCCCGCATCAAGCTCTTCGCCGATTTGCCCTGGCGTATCCATCGCGGCGACCCCTGCTGGACTCCGCCTTTAAGAGGCGACCTGCTCGGCAACCGATTACTGGGGCTGGTCGGCCTGCTCACCGAGAAACACCCCTACCACAAGCACGCCGAGGTTACGCACTTTCTGGCCTGGCGCGACGGGAAGGCGGTAGGCCGGGTTTCCGCCGCTATCAACCGCCGCTTCAACGAATATCACGGCACCAAAATCGGTTTCTTCGGCTTCTGGGATGTCATCGAGGATTATGGCGTGGCTAAAGCCCTGCTGGACCGGGCTCGCGATTGGGTCAAAGACCGCGGGATGGAGGTCATGCGGGGGCCCGGGGAATACTCCAACGCTACCCACGAACGCCAGGGCGTTCTTATCGACGGCTTCGAATACCCGCCGACGGTGGAATTAACCCACAATCCTCCCTACTACGGCCAATTCCTGGAACGGTACGGTTTCGGTAAAGCCAAGGACTATCATGCCTATATCATGGACGTGCCGACACCCCCTCCCCCGCGACTGAAGAGGCTGGCCGCGCAGGTGCGACGGCGCCGGGACATCGAAACGCGGCCGCTAATCCTCAAAAAGCTGCGCGATGAGGTGCACCTGATAGTCAAAATCTATAACGATAGCTGGGCGAAAAACTGGGGGTTCCTGCCCATAACCGATGAGGAAGCCATGATGCTGGCCGATTCCCTGCGCCTCATCGTGGACCCGGGGCTGGTCCAGTTTGCCTTCGTTAAGGGCGAGCCGGCAGCCGTCCTGGGGGCTTTCCCCGACCCCAACTACGCCTTCCGGCCGCGCTGGCGCTGGTACGGCGATTCCGACCTGATACGCCTTTTCCGCCTGCTCCGCAAAAGCCGCAATAGCCGCCACACCCGTCTCATGTTCTTCGGGATTCGTCCCGGTTTTCGCAACCTGGGTATCGACGCCCTGCTCTACGAAAAGGTTAAGAGCTACGCCACCAAGCGGGGCTACTCCAAATGTGAGGCGTCAATGCTGCTGGAGGATAACCACCTCATTTTGCGCCCCTCCGAGTTCATGGGGGCTAAACGCTACAAGACCTGGCGCATTTACGATTTGGCGCTGGACTAGTCGAAGCCGTACCACTTAGAAACGCTGTCCAATGATTCCCTCTCCGAGCGGAAACTGTTTATGGGGTCTTCTTCATCGGGATAGCCGACGGCTATTCCCAGCACGATGAGCTTGGAGTCGGGAATCCCCAGCGCCTTCCTCAGGACATCGGGGTAGTTGACCGCCTGCGCCTGAGCCACCGTGCCCAGCCCGTAGTCCGTAGCCAGGAGCATGATGTTCTCGGCGACCAGCCCGCAATCGAAGAGCAGCCAGGCGTTGATGGTTTCATCCTGAAAGTAGAAGGCGCGGTCGATGCAGATATAGATGACGCAGGGGGCGCCGTAATTATTTAAGCCCTGCAACCGCCACCAGCCCCTCCCCTCCCGGTCTTCCCGCTGTATTCCCTTGATTTTCTGCTCGGTGCCCATCAGCCGGCCGATGCGGCCGACATAGGGTTCGGGGAAGCCCCAGGGACGGGCGATGTCAAGATTGGGTTCTTCGTCCAGTTTGGCGACGAAGCTTTGCTTTATCTCTTCGAGCTTGCTGCCGGAGGCGATGGCGAATTCCCAGGGCTGTGTGTTCGCCCAGGAGGGCGCCCGTAGCGCCAGCTCCATTATCTCTTTAAGAATCTTCCGGGGCACGGGGTCGGGCTTAAAAGCCCGCGTGCTCTTTCTCTTGTTGACGGCGGTAACTGTATCCATAGCTATCCTCCTGTAACCAGCTCTTGTCCGGCGGCGTAAGCATCTTTGAGGGCGGTGGGGTGCTTTTCGATGGCGCCCTTTTCGTCGGTGCTAGGGAAGAGCAGGTCGCCGGCGTATTCGACATCGGTGACCTTGAAGAAAGCCCTGACCGTCGCCAGCGAGGGCTCGAAGAGGTGAGCCAGCTTCATGCCGCCCACGGAGACAAAAAGACCTTTCCTCTCCCGACTGTCGCCCAGCGGGGGTTTCTTTAGAATATACTTGCGCGCCCAGAGCGCCTGGCCGCGGTCAATCATCGCCTTCATCTGGGCGGTCAGCCCCAGGAAGTGCACCGGCGAAGCCAGCACGATACGGTCGGCTTTTTCCATCTCTTTATAGACCGTCTGCATATCGTCCTTGATGCGGCAGACGCCCGCCTCGAAACAGGCGTCGCAGTGCTGGCAGGGAGTAATATCGAGGTCGTTAAGGATTATAGCCTTAGTTTCGGCGCCCTTGCTTTCGGCGCCCTTCATCACCTGAGCCAGCAGGAGGTCGGTGTTGCCGCCGCGGCGGGGGCTGCCGTTAAGACCCAGCACTCTCATTTGGTACCTCCTTCGATAAGACCCAGGAGCTCTTTTTCCCGCGCCTGCATCTTGTGCTCCTGGGCCTCTTCTTCGTGGTCGTAGCCCAGCAGGTGGAGCAGGCCGTGAATGAGCAGTATGGCCAGCTCTTTTTTGAGGGGGTGGCCGCGCTCCTCAGCCTGTTTCAGCGCCTGGGGATAAGAAATAATCACCTCGCCCAGGTGGAGAACGCCGTCGGGGGGCGGGATAAAGGGGGGGGAGTCGGCGGCTTGCTCGCGGGCGGAGAAGGAGAGGACGTCGGTGGGTTCGTCTTTACCCCGGTAGTCGCGGTTGAGCTGTTGGATTCTTTCCTGAGTGGAGACGAGCAGTTCCACCTCGGTATCGGCGCCGACGCCTTCCGCCACCAGCACCTCGCCGGCGACAGCCTCGAGCCAGGCCGGCTCAAGGTCGGCGGCTAAACCCTCGTCGATTAGAATGTTTATCTCCATGGCTCTCAAGCCCATATTAGCACAGCGCGGTCAAGGGCTCAATAAGCCGTTTTTGTGGTAGAATATAGCCCTATGAAAAAGAAAAAGTTGGGACTGGCGCTGGGGGGCGGGGGCGCCAAGGGACTGGCCCATATCGGGGTGCTGGAAGTCCTGCAAGAGGAAGGCGTTCCCATCGACCTGATTGCCGGCACCAGCATGGGGGGGCTGGTGGGCGCCTTTTGCGCCCTGGGGAAGGACTGCAGCCTGATAAGAGACAAGGCACTAAGTCTTAACCTGAGAAAGATGCTCGGCCTGGCCGACCTGGCTTTGCCCAAGTCGGGGCTTTTCGGG
>DATKYX010000105.1:0-2346 GCA_035528255.1 Dehalococcoidales bacterium
CGACAATCTCCAGTCCGGTTGGCTCCTCCCCACTTCTGACGACGACTTCCAAACGGGGGAGATTGCCGCCCTGAGGGTTTTTTCTGCCGTCAATCGCTACCACCAGCTTTTCGCTGCCGAACCGGCGGGCGGCTTCTTTAATGAGTCCGGGGTTCTTGACGGCCGAGGTGTTTATCGAAACCTTGTCCACGCCGAGCTTGAGCAGGGCTTCCATGTCTTCAACGGTGCTGATGCCGCCGCCGACGGCGAAGGGAACGCTGACCACATCACAGACCCTTTTTACCCATTCCAGCCTTGTTTTGCGGTTCTCCACGGTGGCGAAGATATCGAGAAAGACAAGCTCGTCAGCCCCTTCTCGGCTATAGGTCTGGGCGGCTTCCACGGGGTCGCGGGCATCTCTCAGGTCGACGAATTTTATCCCTTTGACCACCCTGCCCTCTTTAATATCTAGGCAGGGTATAATCTTGACTTCTCGCATCATTATAGCTCCTGAGACTTGGTTGGATGCCAACGGTCGGTGGTGATAAAACAGGAAGCAGGCAACCGTTTGCCTTAAGTTACAATAGTGGCACCGTTTTTGTCAATCCCTTAGCGAAACGGGAGAAAAAAAGCCACCGGGTATAAACCCAGTGGCTTTTCGGTTTTGAGCTTAAAGAATAGTCTTTACTGCTTGCCCTCGACCAGGATATCGACTACCGTCGGGTCGGCCAAGGTGCTGGTGTCGCCCAGGTTCTGGACGTCGCCAGCGGCAATCTTGGTCAGTATGCGGCGCATAATCTTGCCGCTTCTGGTCTTGGGCAGCCCGTCGGCAAACTGGATCTTATCGGGCGTGGCTATAGGCCCGATTTCCTGGCGGACATGGGCTACCAGCTGTTTCTTGAGGTCGTCGGACTGCGGCACATGAGCCTTCAGGGTAACGAAGGCATATATCCCCTGCCCCTTAATCTCGTGGGGCATACCGACCACCGCCGCCTCAGCCACCAGTTCGTGGGATACCAGGGCACTTTCCACCTCGGCGGTACCGATGCGATGGCCGGAGACGTTGATAACATCGTCTATGCGTCCCATCAGCCAGTAATAGCCGTCATTATCCACCCTGGCGCCGTCTCCGGTGGTATAGACCCCGGGGTACTGGATGAAATAGGTGTTCTTAAACCGTTCCGGTTCGCCGTAGACCGTCCGCATCAAGCCCGGCCAGGGCTTTTTAATTACAAGGTAGCCGCCTTCGTTAACGTCGGCTTCAGAACCGTCTTGCCTGAGCACCGCCGGCTCGACACCGGGGAAGGGGAAGGTGGCTGAGCCCGGCTTAAGCGGTGTGGCTCCGGGGAGGGGGGTAATTAAAATACCGCCCGTTTCCGTCTGCCACCAGGTATCCACGATGGGGCACTTGCCCTTGCCGATTACATCGTAATACCACATCCACGCCTCGGGGTTAATCGGCTCGCCGACCGAGCCCAGAATGCGCAGGGAATCGAGGTTATGCTTGGCGGGCCACTCGTCGCCCTCTCTCATTATCGCCCTCAGGGCGGTGGGGGCGGTGTAAAAGATGTCTACCTGATATTTCTCTATGATATCCCAGAAGCGGTCGGGGTGGGGATAGGTGGGCACGCCTTCGAAAACCAGACTGGAAGTGCCTAAAGCCAGCGGCCCATACACTATATAGCTGTGTCCGGTGACCCAGCCGATATCGGCGGTGCACCAGAAGGTGTCTTCTTCTTTAATGTCAAATATCCATTTAAGGGTCTGGTAGCAAAAGAGAAGATAGCCGGCCTGGGTATGCAGCACCCCCTTGGGCTTGCCGGTGCTGCCGCTGGTGTAGAGAATATAGAGGGGGTCTTCGGCGTCCATCGGCTCGGGCTCGCAATAGGGTTTGATATCCTCCGCCGTCATCTCCTCATCCCACCAGTGGTCGCGGCCAGCTTCCATATTTACCCCGATGTTGGCCCTCTTGACCACAATCATGTCCTTGACATCAGGGCACGCCTTGGCGGCGGAATCGGCGTTGTCCTTGCTCCTGATGACCCGACCGCTGCGGTAGTAGCCGTCGGCGCAGATGAGGAGCTTGGAGCCACAGTCCAGGACTCTATCCCGCAACGCCTCGGCGCTGAAACCGCCGAAGATAACGCTGTGGACAGCCCCGATTCGGGCGCAGGCCAGCATGGCAATGGGCAATTCCAGAATCATGGGCAGGTAGATGGAAACCCGGTCGCCTTTCTTAATGCCGTGCTTCTTGAGCACGTTGGCGAACTTGCATACCTCGTAATAAAGCTGCTGATAGGTAAGCGTCTTGCTGTCGCCGATATCTCCTTCCCAGATAAGGGCAGCTTTATTCTTTCTCCAGGTTTT
>DATKYX010000106.1:0-3959 GCA_035528255.1 Dehalococcoidales bacterium
GAAGCTGGCCCTCAAGGGCTACCCGCGGGGGGAGAAGCCCATCACCTGCCGCGCCGCCGACATGCTGGAGCCGGAGATGGAAAAGGCCAAGGAGGATACCAAGGATATCGCCAGGGATATCGGCGACGTGCTGATTTATGCCTTATACCCCACCACGGGGATGCGCTTTTTGCGCTGGAAATACGGGCTGGAAGCGCCGCCCGCCGACGTCAAGCCCAAGAGCCTGGAGACGATAAAGCGCGAGGACGAGCTCATCGCCAGGGTAAGGTCGGGCGAGCTGACCGAGGCCAGTCAAGTCGCTGCCCCCGCCGCGGGGGGCGTTCAAAACTACCGGCTCTATTTCGGCGACCAGGTCTTTAACATCGGCCTGGAAGCCACCGGCACCACCGGGGCGCCCGCGCCGACGCAAAGGGCGCTGCCGCCGACAAGACCGTCAGCGGCAGCGGCACCCAAACCGGCCGCCCCGGCTCCGGAAGTGAAGAAAGCCGCGCCGGCAGCGCCGCCGCCCAAGGCCGGTGAGACGGTCATCACCGCCCCCATGCCCGGCATTATCATACGCTACGAGGTCAAGGCGGGCGACACCGTCAAGGCTAACGACGTGGTGCTCATACTGGAAGCGATGAAGATGGCCAACGCCATAACCGCCCCGGTGGGGGGTACAATAAAAGCGATAAACTTCGCCGATGGCGATAAAGTAGCCAGAGACGAGGTTCTGGCCATAATCGGCTAGAGCCGGCAAGGCCTCACGTGGGTAAAACATTAGCCGAGAAGATTCTGACCCAAAAGTCGGCGGGCGACGCCTGCGCCGGTGATATCGTTATATCCCGGGTTGACCTTGCCTTCGTGCAGGACACCACGGGGCCGCTCACGGTGAGGCAGTTCCAGGCGGGCAAGTTCGAGCGGCTGGCCGACCCCGAAAGGACGGCGCTGTTTTTCGACCACGCCGCCCCCAGCCCCAACCGCCAGCTTTCCAACGACCACCAGCTTTTGCGGCAGTTCGCTAAAGATATGGGCTGCCTGAAATACGACGTCGGCAGCGGCGTCTGCCACCAGATAGTTGCCGAAGCCCTGGCCAAGCCGGGGGACGTCGTCGTCGGCTCCGATTCCCACACCGTTACCGCGGGGGCGCTGGGCGCCTTCGCCACGGGCATGGGCTCCTCGGATGTCGCCATAATCTTCGCCCTGGGCAAGACCTGGTTGAGAGTGCCCGAGAGCATCAGGGTAAACATTACGGGCAGGTTCAAAACCAACGTCGGGGCCAAAGATTTGGTGCTGTACCTTATCGGCTCCATCGGCGCCGACGGGGCGACCTACAAGGCGCTGGAGTTCGGGGGGAAGGGGCTTAAGAACCTGACCATGTCGGACCGCTTTACCGTGGCCAACATGGCGGTGGAGGCGGGGGCCAAGGTGGGGCTTTTCCCCTCGGATGAGGTTACGCAGGCATATCTGAAGGCGCAGGGGCGGGGAAAAGACTTCCAGCCCTTAGCCGCCGATAAAGACGCCAATTACGAAAAGACGATTGATATAGATTTGGGGAGGCTGGAGCCGATGGTGGCCAAGCCCCACCAGGTGGACAATGTGGCCAGGGCTAAAGAGCTCAAGGGGACTAAGATTCAGCAGGTGTTTATCGGCACCTGCACCAACGGGCGGCTGGAGGATTTAGCCATAGCCGCCGCTATATTGAAAGGGAAAAAACACCACCCCGACACCCGTCTGGTGGTGGCGCCGGCTTCGCCCAAGGTTTTGCTGGAGGCTATCGCCGCGGGCTACATCAAGACGCTGCTGGAGGCGGGAGCGGTTATCCTGCCCCCGGGCTGCGGCGCCTGTTTGGGGTTGCACCAGGGGATACTGGGCGACGGGGAAGCCTGCTTATCGACGGCCAACCGCAACTTCAAGGGGCGGATGGGCAACCCCGAAGCCTTTATTTATCTGGCCAGCCCGGCCACGGCGGCGACTTCCGCCGTCACGGGCGAGATTACCGACCCCGGAGAGGTGAGCTAAGTGCTGAAAGGGAAAGCCTTTAAGTTCGGGGGCGGCATCTCCACCGACCACATCACGCCGGGGCGGCTGGCCCACCTGAGGAGCGACCTGCCCAAATTAGCCAAGCACGTGCTGGAGGACGCCGACCCGACCTTCGCTTCCAGAGTGAAGAAGGGGGATTTCGTCGTCGCCGGCAGCAATTTCGGGCTCGGCTCCAGCCGCGAGCACGCGCCATTAGTGATAAAGATGTCCGGGGTGAGCGCGGTGCTGGCCAAGTCGGTTGCCCGCATCTTCTTCAGGAACGCTATCAATCTGGGGTTGCCGGTGTTAACATGTGATACCGACGGCATTAACGACGGGGACGAGCTGGAGGTGGATTTGGCGGGGGGCACGGTCAACGATATCAGCAACGGTAAAAAACTCACCTTCGGCAAACTGCCCGATGTCATGCTCAAGATTCTGGGGGAGGGGGGGCTTCTCCCCTACATCCAGAAGCACGGCGACTTTAAGCTCTAAGGAATAACGATGGTTCATAATGTCACCCTTATCCCCGGCGACGGCATAGGGCCCGAGGTCAGCGAGGCGACGAGACGGGTCCTCGACGCCAGCGGCGCCCGCTTTAAGTGGGACGTGGTCGCCGCCGGCGCCGACGCCCTGGAGGAATTCGGCGCCCTTCTGCCCGCAGCCACCATGACTTCCATCAGGAAGAACCGCACCGCCATCAAGGGGCCGGTGACCACCCCCATAGGCTCGGGCTTCCGTAGCGTCAACGTCGCCCTGCGTAAGAGGCTCGACCTCTACGTCTGCCTGCGCCCCTGCAAGATATACCCGGGGGCTCCGACCATATTCAAGGATGTCGATATCGTCATCGTCAGGGAGAACACCGAGGACCTCTACGCGGGCATCGAGTTCGAGGAGGGCAAGCCGGAGACGGCCCGGCTGAGGCAGCTGGTCGCCGAGGCGACGGACAGCGAGGTCAGGGAGGATTCGGGCATCAGTTTAAAGGTCATCTCGGAGATGGCCAGCCGCCGCATCGTCAGGTTTGCCTTCGAATACGCCCGCTCTCATAACCGAAAAAAGGTTACCGCCGTCCACAAAGCCAACATCATGAAGTTTTCCGACGGGCTGTTCTTAGCCACCGCCCGAAAGGTGGCCGGGGAATACCCCGATATTGAGTTCGAGGATAGAATCGTGGATAACCTCTGCATGCAGCTGGTGAAAAAGCCGCAGCAGTTCGACATACTGGTGCTGCCCAACCTCTACGGCGACCTTATCTCCGACCTCTGCGCGGGGCTGGTGGGGGGGCTGGGGCTGGCGCCGGGCGCCAACCTGGGCGACGACATGGCTATCTTCGAAGCCACCCACGGCAGCGCCCCCAAATACAAGGGGATGAACAAGGTCAACCCGATGTCGATGATGCTCTCCGGGGTGATGATGCTGAGGTACCTCGAAGAGAAGGAAGCCGCCGACAGGCTGGAGAACGCCATCGCCGCCGTTATCGCCGAGGGCAGGGACGTCACCTACGACATGAAACCCAGCGGCGCCGAGTCCGTGGGCACCTCGCAGGTCGCCGACGCCGTAATCAGGAAGATGAGGGAAGCAAAATAGCCAGGATTAGCATAATCGGGGCGGGAAACGTGGGCTCATCCACGGCGCAGCGCATCGCTGAAAAGGGCTACGCCGAGGTCGTCCTGCTCGATATCATCGAGGGGCTGGCTCAGGGCAAGGCGCTGGATATATTGCAGTCGGCGCCCGTCCTCAACACCGACATAAGGCTCACCGGCACCAGCGACTATAAGGACACCGCTGGCTCCGAGCTGGTTATCGTCACCGCCGGTCTCTTCCGCAAACCGGGCATGACCCGCGACCAGTTGCTGGCGGCCAACGCCGAAATCGTGGGCGGTGTCGTCAAGAATATCGTTAAATACTCGCCGCAGTGCGTTATTCTCATGGTCTCTAATCCGCTCGACGCCATGACC
>DATKYX010000107.1:0-5709 GCA_035528255.1 Dehalococcoidales bacterium
AGCACCTACCTGGGGCTGCTCACCTTCGCCGGCTTAATGCTGGCTATAATCGTCCAGCCCATAGCCGGCGCCATCAGCGACCGTTCCGGCTTTAGCTGGGGACGCCGCCGCCCCTTTATCCTGGTAGGCACGCTGTTGGCGGTGCTCTTCCTGTCGGGAATCGGCTGGGTCGGCAGCTTTCTCGCCGTCTTCGTTAGCTACTGCCTGCTCCAGATTGCCTCCAACACCACTCAGGGCCCCTATCTGGCTTTCATCCCCGACATGGTGCCCCCCGGCAAGCGGGGGCTGGCTTCGGGGGTCAAAGGCTTCCTGGAGATAGCCGGCGGGGTCGCCCTGCTCTACCCCATAGCCCTCTTCATGGACCGCTACTCCGCGGGCGAGGGTGGCTTATGGCTCTGGCTGTCCCTGGCGATGCTGGGGGCTGTCCTGCTGGCGGCGATGGTCGTCACCATCCTCACCGTCAGGGAACGCCCCGGCCGGGGCGGAACCCGGCTCCCCCTGCTCGCCACTATCTATAAGAGCTTCAAGATTAAGACCAGGGCACACCGCGATTTCATCTGGTTCATCATCTCCCGCCTCTTTATTATGATGGCTTTCACCACCCTCCAGACCTTCGCCATGTACTTCATAATGGATGTCGTCGGCGTCCCCGACCCCGCCGCCGCCACCGCCCGCTTCTCCATAGTGGCTATAGCCGGCATGCTCGTCGTCGCCTATCCCGCGGGCCGGCTCTCGGACCGCATAGGCCGCCGCCCCATTGCGTTTGCGGCGGGTCTGCTCGGCGCGCTGGCTATCGCCCTCATCTTCTTGAGCGGGCAAAACTTCACGCTGATAATGCTCTGCGGCGGGCTGGTGGGCATCGCTTTCGGGGCTTTTATGAGCAGCAACTGGGCGCTGGCTACCGATTTAGTGCCCGAGGGCGAGGAGGCGAGATACCTGGGACTGACCAACCTGGCCACCGCGGGCGGCGCCGCGCTGGCGCGCCTCATCGGGCCCCTCATCGATTTCGGCAACAGCCAAAGCCCCAACCTGGGCTACTCGATAATGTTCCTGGCCTGCTTTATCTACTTTATCGTCGGCTCGCTGCTGCTGCTCAAAATCAGGCGGCGCTAACCGAACCAGCCCATCACCACATCCCACCCCCAGGCGCCGGCAAAAGCCATAGCCACATAGAGCACCGTCCGCCCCAACCAGCAGGCAATAAGGAACTTCCACAACGGATAGCGCAGGACGCCGGCGGCAATACCGGCCAGGTCGAAGAAAAAGGGAATCAAAGAGAGGAAGAAAATAGCCAGCATCCCCCACTTCTTCAGCCACTCCACCATCCGGTTATACAGCTTCAGCCTCGACACCACCCCCCGCCCGCTGTAGCCGGCCATGTAGCCGGTTATCTCGCCGATAGCCGCCCCCGCCCCACCCGCCAGCCCCACCAGTAGAGCCGAGGGCAGTACCGCGCCCAGCGCCGCCATCACCAGAACATTGCCCGCGGGCAGGATAACGGTGGCGTTAAAGGTCAGGCTGATAAGAAAGGCGCCCAGGTAGCCGTAGCCCTGCAGGGTCTCGATTCTCCCCGCGGAACTGCGGTAGAATAAAAAGATACCGACGCTGATGCCGATAACAAAGAGCAGGGTCAGTATGGGGACAAGATTCCTCTTAAACCAGTGTCCTTTGCCCATCAAAAGTATTTTAGCACATTACCCGGCCGCCCGAAGGCTAGCCCCGCAGGCGGACCAGGGCGATTATGCCGACAACCAGCCCCGCCAGCCCCAAAAGTCCGGCGACGCCCACCCCGATAAGGGTCGGCGAGATGGCCGACCCCACCGTAAACTCCTGGCTCAGGTTGCCCACGGTAACTTCATAGGTCGCCGACTCCTGACGGCTCACCAGGAAGGTCACCGTCTCGCCCGCCCCGCTCTCCAGCGTCAGGCTCTGGCTGGCTTCCACCACCCCGTCTATGCTTAAGTGCAGCGACGCGGTGACCGTCTCTTCGGAAACATTAACGGCCTCGACCTGCACCCCGACGTTCTCATCGGGGGCGGGCCGGAGCGGATTAACCTTCAGATTCGAAAGCGCGATAGGGTTGACCGCGACCCCGGCGCTCGTTCGGCCTATCTCCAGGAGTCCCGTGCTCAGCCCCGGCGCGCTCTTAACCGCCGAGAGGACGAGCGTCTCGGTGGCGCCGGCGTCCACCGAAAGCCCCTGCGAAGCCTGGGTGCCGTCGCTCAAACTCAATATAGCCGTATAGTCGCCGCCGACGAAGCCGACGTTAGTCACCTCGGCGCTCAACTCGAAGCTCTCCCCCCCGTCGAGGAAGTAAGGCTCGATGGCCACCGGCCCGATAGACAGGGCGGGGAAGGTGTCGATACCGGCCTCCTGGCTGGCCTCGTTCAGGTGCTGGGCGGGGATGAAATAGCCCCGCGAATCGCCCTGCCCCCAGGGCAGCAGCCCGATGCAGTTACCCAGCTCATCGATAACCGGCCCCCCGCTCAAGCCCCCCCAGCTGGTGCCGTGAAAGCGGCGGGCGTCCATTTCGTAGATGCGGGTAGAGCTGCCCAGCAGCCCCGTTTCTATACTCGGCCCCTCCCGCCGCAGCCCCTCCACCATGCTATCCGCCGCCTGGCTCATCAGTGCGGCGAAGGTGGCGGGGCGCCCGGAGGGCTCGGCCATTATTTCGTCCATCGCCTGCCAGAACTCGAGGGTAAGGTCGATGCCGGCGTAGCCGAGAACATAGGCGCGGCTGCCTTCCGGCGGCGTCGCCTGCTGCAGCCCGATATAAGGAGTATTGCTTAAGCCCGTCTCCAGGATGGCGATATCCGTCCCCGTTTCGGGCTCCCGATAGAATAGAATGTCCTGTACCCGGTGCGGCTCACCCTCGCCGTAGCGATAGACGTAGTCCACCTCCTCGGCGGTGACCGTCAGCTCGCCCTGCACCCACCCCCACCATGTCGACGAATAGTAATAGTTATAGAAGCTGCCGAAGTCCACCCTCTCGTACCACCCGTCCTCGAACCAGACGCCGCCGATATAGTACATGATGGCGGCTTGCGCCAGTTCCTCTTCCGACATTTCGACGCAGTGGGCGGCGGTGAAGACGTCGCCGTTTTCGTTGGCGAAGAAGCCGCTGCCCAGGCTTAAAGGCCCCCTGGCCTCGAAACTCTGCCCCCCGCCGCTCACCCGGCCGTCAACCCAGGCCATCACCTCGACGGTAGCCTCCTTGGCCGCCGTCACCCCGGCCGGGTATTCCTTCTCGGCGCTGATGGCGAACGAGGGCGCCAGCGCCAGTATCAAAATCAATAACAGGCAAGCCGGTAATATCGCCAGTCTGAACTTAGCCATCTCTACCCCCCTTATAGGTTTATCCCTGTATTTTGCAGACTACAATAAAGCCGAAACTCTGTCAATACCGCCCCATATTGTTGGCGGAGGTCGTCTCTGCTATACTTTACTGACGTGCCCCCATCGTCTAGTGGTTAGGACAGCGGCCTTTCAAGCCGTCAACAGCGATTCGAATTCGCTTGGGGGCACCAAACAGAAATCCGAGGTGTCGCTATGATGATAACCATAGAATGCCCCAAGTGTGGTACCGCGGGTAGCCAGTCCCTGCTCGAGCCGGACTACGAAGGCCCCTACCGCTGCTGGAAATGCCGGGAGCTTTTCGTCATCACCATAGAGGGAAACCAGGTCAAGGCCTGGAAGCCCCTCACCGAGGAAGAGTTCCAGAAGATGCAGGAAGCGGCAGCGCTCAAAGCCAAGTTCAGGAAGCAGTCGGGGGACTAAGACTAGAACCTGTCCTTCAGCTTCTGGTAACACTCGGCCAGGGCCTGGGGTATCACCCTCACGTCATCTATTACCGGCATAAAGTTGGTATCCCCCGACCACCGCGGCACGATATGGGTATGGATATGGTCGTCGACGCCCGCCCCCGCCACCCGTCCCAGGTTCATGCCGACATTAAAGCCGGCGGGCTTAAAGGCCTCCCTTAAAACCCCGAGGCTCTTTCTCACTATTTCGTAGTGCTCGTGCAGCTCTTCGTCGGTCAGCTTCTCCGGGCTATCCACGTGGCTGTAGGGGACGACCATAAGGTGGCCCGGGTTATAGGGGTAGCTGTTTAAGATAACGAAGTTCTTTTTGCCCCGGTGCAGGATGTAGTTCTGTGTATCCTTATTCTCCTTGGGCTTGTCGCAGAGGAAACAGCCCTCCGTCTTAACCTGCTCGATATACTTTATCCGCCAGGGTGCCCAGATATGCTCCATTTCACTCTCCTTAAAGCCTTCCGACTAGTGCTATTTTAGACGCCAATCTCCCCGTTTTCAACTGTTTTGCACCCCTCCCCGCTTTTATATCTTTTCCCACCCACCACCCTTTTAAGGTAAAGAGGGGCTACGCCCCTCTTAGACTCCCCCAAAATATAGGGTGGGGAGGCGTACCCCAAAGGGAATTCTAGAGGGTGATAAAACCCTCAACCAATTGTAAAAACCAAAGCTATCGTCTATAGTAGTATGGCTACACCGAGAGCGAAGGAGGGGAGGCTTTATGAGCGAAAACCCCCAGTGCGCCAAATGCACCATAGTGGTCTGCGACAGTAAAGCATCATTGAAAGGCCCCGAAAACTGCCCCACCAAAACCCGGCAGGACATCATCCAGAAGGCGCTGAATGAATACGACGACCCCGAAATCAGGGAGTTCGCTTTGCAAGCGTCAATACAGGAAGCCGAGTGCTACATGAACCTGCCCGAAGGGCTGACCATGCGCTACCCCCGCGTGGAAGAGGTTATCCAGTTCGCCAAAAAAATGGGCTATAAGAAGCTGGGCATCGCCTCCTGCCTGGGCTTAAAGGACGAAGCCGGAATCTTAAGCGAAATCCTGGAAAACAGGGGCTTCGAGGTCGTCTCCGTATGCTGCAAGGCGGGCGCCATTCCCAAGGAAAGAATCGGCATCACCGGGGAGCAGAAGATAAAGGGTCACGGCGCTTTCGAGGCGATGTGCAACCCCATAAGCCAGGCCGAAATCCTTAACGACGCCGGCACCGACTTCAACATAGCGGTCGGGCTCTGCGTGGGGCACGACTCGCTCTTCTTCAAATACGCCAAAGCCCCGGTCACCGTGCTGGTGGCTAAAGACAGGGTCTTCGGGCACAACCCGGTGATGGGCTTATATCTGGCTCACTCCCCCTATTACCGCAAGCTGCTGCGCAAGGAATAGGAGAGAAATTTTGGCCTACCCCGACCGCATCCTCTATCAGGTAACACGCCCCGCCCGCTACACCGGCGGCGAGTGGAACAGTGTCGTCAAGGACTGGGAAAAGACGGCGCTCAAGTTCGCCCTCTCCTACCCCGATAGCTACGAGGTCGGCATGTCCAACATGGCGCTGCCCATCCTCTACGAAATCTTAAACGGCCAGCCGGATATCCTCGCCGAGAGAGTTTTTGCCCCCTGGGTGGATATGGAAGCCGCCCTGCGGGCGGCGGACATCCCCCTGCTCAGCCTCGAGTCCAAGCGCCCCTTAAAAGACTTTGATGTCGTCGGCTTCTCGCTGGACTACGAGCTGACCTACACCAACGTCCTCAACATTCTCGACCTGGGGCGGATACCCGTGCTGGCGGCGGAGCGGGATGATTCCCACCCCATCGTCATCGCCGGCGGCAGTTGTTGCCTCAACCCCGAGCCTATGGCCGACTTCATCGACTTCTTCGTCATCGGCGACTGCGA
>DATKYX010000108.1:0-2870 GCA_035528255.1 Dehalococcoidales bacterium
CTCAATCTTCACGCCCAAAGCCTCCAGGACGTCGGCGCTGCCGCATTTACTGGTCATGGCGCGGTTGTTGTGCTTGGCTACTTTAAGCCCGGCGCCGGCGGCGACGAAGGCGGCGGCGGTGGAGATGTTAAAGCTGTGGGAGTTATCGCCGCCCGTGCCCACGATGTCAATCACGGGGACGGACGTTTCCACTCTGACTGATTTAGCCCGCATGACGCTGGCCAGGCCGGCAATCTCGTCGGCGCTCTCGCCCTTTATTATTAAAGCGGTAACGAAGGCGCCGAACTGGGCGGGGGTCACCGCGCCCGTGGTTATCTCTTCCATGACCTCGGCGGCCTGCTCCATGGTCAGCGACTTGCCGTCGATGAGTAACGCAATGGCTTCTTTAATCATGCCCTGCCTCCCTGCAAAAAGTTCTTCAATATGTCCTTGCCGTTGTGGGTCATGAAGGACTCGGGGTGGAACTGGACGCCTTCGACCTGAAATTGGCGGTGGCGCATGCCCATAATCGTGCCGTCCTCCGTCCAGGCGGTTATTTCCAGGCAGTCGGGGAGGCTGTCGCGGGCGACCATCAAAGAGTGGTAGCGGATGGCGGGGAAGGGGTTGGGCAGGCCAGAGAAAACGCCAGAGTCGTTGTGGTAAATGAGCGAGGACTTGCCGTGCATAATCGTCCTGGCGGGGCCGACGACGCCCCCGTAGCTGTGGCCGATGCACTGGTGGCCCAGGCAGACGCCGAGCACGGGCAGCTTTTCGCCGAAATGCTTTATGACATCATTCGATATGCCGGCGTTGTGGGGGGTGGAGGGGCCGGGGGAGATGACGATGCGCTCCGGAGCCATACGCTCGATTTCCGCTAACGTTGTCTTATCATTACGCGCCACCTTTACCTCTTCGCCCAGCTCGCTTAAATACTGGAAGAGGTTGTAGGTAAAGCTATCGTAGTTATCAATGATTAAGAGCATTCTATTCCTCTAAAGCCTCGGCTTCCTCAATGGCGTTGAGTAAGGCGCGAGCCTTGTTCATCGTTTCCTCGTATTCCCGCGACGGCACGCTGTCGTAGACGATGCCCGCGCCCGCCTGGACGTGGGCGGTGCCGCCGGTCATGACGATAGTCCGGATGGTGATGGCGGTGTCCATAGCGCCGGAGAAGCTGAAATAGCCGACGCAGCCGGCGTAGGGGCCCCGCTTGTCGGGCTCGAGCTCGGCGATGACCTCCATCGCCCTGATTTTGGGCGCCCCCGATACCGTGCCCGCGGGGAAGCAGGCGGCTAAAGCATCAATCGGGGCCAGGTCGGGGCGCAGTTTGCCCGCGACGTTGGTGACCAAATGCATAACGTGGGAGTAGCGTTCCACGTCCATAAGCTCGCTGACCTCTACCGTGCCGGGCAGGCTTACCCGCCCGATGTCGTTGCGCCCCAGGTCAACGAGCATGATGTGCTCGGCGCGCTCCTTTTCGTCGGCGCGCAGTTCTTTTTCCAGCTTTTTGTCCTCGGCGGGCGTCTTGCCCCTCGGCCTTGTCCCGGCTAAAGGTCGGGTGGTTACCCTGCCGTCGAACGCCCTGACCAGAATCTCCGGTGAGGAGCCGATAACCTGGAAGCCCTTTAAATCCAGAAAGAACATGTAGGGGGAGGGGTTGATGTGCCGCAGGGCTTTATAGATGTCTAACGGTTGGGCAGTCGTGCGCCGGCTGAGGCGCTGGGAGAGGACGACCTGGATGGCCTCGCCCGCAATGATGTATTGCCTGGCTTTGGCCACATTAGCCTCGAATTCGGCTCTGGTGAGGTTGGAGACGGTTTCGGGAGTCCCGCCCGACGGCTGCCGGGGTGGTGTGGGGTGGGGTGCTGCTAAAGGCTTTCGGAGCCTTGCCGCCAGTTCGTCTATTTTCTCCACGGCTGCATTGTAAGCGTCATCGCCGCCGGAGCGCGCCAGGCTGACGATTTTAATCTTGTTCCGGGCGTGGTCGAAGATGAGGAAGGTGTCCACGAGCATAAAGAGCGACTCGGGCAGAGCCAGCGGGTCGGAGTCCGGCGAGGGCAGCTCTTCCAGGCGGCGTATTGTCTCGTAGCCGAGGTAGCCCACAGCGCCGCCGCAGAAATCGGGTAAGCCCTCGACTGATGCCAGCTTATGTTTAGCCAGTTCGGCGGCGATGGTATCCAGAGCGCCGGTCTTATCACCTTCCCTCGTGGTGAGCACGCGGTAGGGCTCGGTGCCGATAAAGCTGTAGCCGCTGGCGCCGCGGCTGCCCTCGGCGCTCTCTAAAAGAAAGGCGTAATCGCCGCGCTTTATCTTCGAGAGCGCGGCGACGGGCGTTTCGCCGCCGGCGTCTAGCTCGCGGTAGACGGGCACCAGTTTGCCCTGACTTTTCCTTTTTCTATATTCTTCCAGGTCGGGATGGTACATATTTTTCTCCAAAAAAATAACCCCTCACCCGATAGGGGCGAAAGGTTAATGCTTCGCGGTGCCACCCTAGTTATTCCTTCACAAGTGAAGGACTTCTCTTTTGAGGTACGGCTTCAATAGTCTGGAGCGATACCCTGGGCTTTAATAACGGTGCCCCTTCCGGCAAAGCCTACTCGCCCTTATTATAAGATAAAGAGCTTTCGGTTTGCAGCTCCCGAGTCCATTCAACCCCTGCGCCGGCGCCGGTTTTCACCTGTCCACGGCTCTCTACGGCCCCGCTGGGGGTATACTACTCTCGTTCCCAGCCTTTACGTATTCAGTTGAGCCGAGTTTAGCCTATTGTCCGCTTTTTGTCAAGAGGGAAAAAACCATTGACTTTCGGCTTAAATAATGGAATGATATAGCTAACTCAAAGTCGAGAAGGAGGGCTTAAAAGCAATGGCTGCAAAGAAGAGTAAAACGGGCACCGG
>DATKYX010000109.1:0-2048 GCA_035528255.1 Dehalococcoidales bacterium
GACTATCCTTATAACCCCAACGGCTCGGTGGATAGTATCGCCGGAATCAGCGACGACTCCGGGCGTATCTTCGCCCTGATGCCCCACCCCGAAAGGTTCCTGCGCTGGACCCAGCACCCGCGCTGGGTGAGGGAGGCAAACCGGGAGTGGGGGGACGGCTTCGGCATCTTCCGCAACGCCGTGGAGTGGGTCAAGAGTGCCTGAGAAGACCTACCTCGCCTCCTGGAGCGGGGGCAAGGACAGTTGCTTCGCCTGTCACCTGGCGCTGGCTCAGGGCTACAACATCTCTCACCTGGTCAACTTTATCTCCCGGGAATATAAGCGGGTGAGCTTTCACGGCACGGAAAAGCGGATGATTCAGTTGCAGGGCCAGTCCATCGGCATCCCCGTCTTCCAGAAAGAGACCACCCCCGACGGCTACGAGCGGGAGTTCAAGGAAGCCGTTCGAGCACTGCTCCCCGACGGCATAAAGGGAATGGTCTTCGGCGACATCTATCTCGACGAGCACAAAGAGTGGGTGGAGAGGGTCTGCGGCGACCTGGGCATCGAGGCCGTCGAGCCGTTCTGGGGGAAAAGCACAGAAAGCATTCTCACCGGCTTTATCGACGCCGGTTTCGAGGCCGTTGTCGTCGGCGCCCAGGCTCAACTGATTGACGAGGAGTGGCTGGGGAGGCGGGTGGACCGGGATTTTATGAACTATCTTAAATCTAAAGATATCGACCTCTGCGGGGAGAACGGGGAGTACCACACCCTGGTGGTCAACGGCCCCCTGTTCAAGCAAAGGATAGAGATAACCGAGAGCCGCACCATCAGGCGGGACGGTTACTGGTTCCTGGACACCGTTAACTACCACCTCGCCTGAAAACTCCAGCCTGGCACTACACGGCGGGCATTTGACAAAAGCGTTATATCGCCTGTAATATAACAGGGGCCAGTTAAGAGAGAAAAAATGACTGAGATACCGAAGTTCAGGCCGAAGAAGACGGAGCATTTTTCGCGCCACCCGCACGTCGGCTACAGGGTGGGCGGCCGGATATGGCTGGAGCACGACGGCGAGCTTTATATGGGGTGGGGGAGAGCCATGCTGCTGGAAAGAATCGATAAGTTCGGCTCCATCGCCGCCGCCGCCCGTTCCATGAAGCTGGGCTACCGCAACGCCTGGCTCTGGATAGAGTCGGCCAACCGGCTGGCGCCCTCGCCGCTGGTGGAGAAGACCGCCGGTGGGGCGGGGGGAGGACGCGCCCGCCTGACCGACGAGGGGCGGAGAGCGGTCAAAGACTACAAGAAGTTGCGGGCCAGGTTCGAGGATTTTGTCGGGCAGGCTGCCTGATTTTTTGTCAGACGCTATATCCAGGGTGATTCTAGAAGGGAGATAGGCGCGTGGAATAATTTTTTTGCGGACGTTATATCAAGTGCAATATAGCCCTTACTGAATTGATAGAAAGGTAAAGAAATGAAAAAGCTGCTCTTTTTGCTCTTAGCCGGATTAATGGCTATAATTCCCGTTAACGCCTGCGCTCCGCAAGAAAAGGCGCCTATCGGTATGGCGGTGGAGTTTACGGACCACGCCGCCTGCGCCTACATCGCCCAGGATATGGGGTGGTATGAGGCGGAGGGGCTGAACCTGACCGCCTACGAGAGCTATGCCACCGGCATGGCCCTGGCGGCGGCTTTAGCCCGAGACGACATTCAGGTCGCCTATCTTTGCCTGGTGCCGGCGATAAACGTCTATGCCAACGCAGGGGTGCCCATAAAAATCGTGGCCGGAACCCATAAGTACGGCTACGCGCTGGTGGTCAATCCCGATAAGATACAAATGGTATACGACCTGGAAAACCCCGACATCCGTATCGGTTGCGTCCAGGTAGGTGGTGCTGTCGACGTGTTGATGCATAAGGCAATAGAGAAATACGGCCTGGATGAAACGAAGGTGATAGATAATATCCAGCGCATGAATCCGCCCAAGATAGTCCTCTCGATAGGGCTGGGGCAGCTCGACGCCGCCTTTCTCCCCGAACAGTGGGCGACCATGGCCGAGGACTACGGCT
>DATKYX010000110.1:0-5448 GCA_035528255.1 Dehalococcoidales bacterium
CTGAGCCGGGTGTGCAGCGGGGTAGCCGTCAGCTATGCCGCCAGCGGACTGGGCACCTTCACCCTCCTGCAGTACGGCACCGACGAGCAGCGCAAAAAATACCTGCCCGATATCGCCAGCGGCCGCAAGATGGCTGCCTTCGGCCTGACCGAAGCCGACGCCGGCAGCGACGCCGGCAGCATCAAGACCACGGCCACGCCCACCAAAGGCGGCTATATCATTAACGGCACCAAGCAGTTTATCACCAACGGCGAAGACGCCGAAATCTATACCATTATCGCTTTAACCGATAAATCCAAGGGTCCCCGCGGCGCCAGCGCCTTCATTGTCGAAAAGGGCACCCCCGGCTTTACCTTCGGCAGGAAGGAAAAGAAGCTGGGCATCCGCGCTTCCTCGACCCGGGAGCTGGTCTTCGAGGATTGCTTCGTTCCCGCCGAGAACATCATCGGCAAGGAGGGCATGGGCTTTATCCTGACCATGAAACTTTTAGACCGTTCCCGCCCCGGTTTGGGCGCCCAGGCGATGGGACTGGCGCAGGGGGCTTTGGAGGCGGCGGTGGACTACGCCAAGCAGCGTATTCAGTTCGGCCACCCCATCTACGCCCAGCAGGCCGTCCAGCAGATGCTGGCCGATATGGCTATCCAGGTGGAAGCGGCGCGGGCGCTGGTCTATTCCACCGCCCGGATGATAGACAACGGCGCCAAGGACTTTACCCGGGAGTCGGCGATGTGCAAGGTCTTTGGCTCAGACACCGCGATGAGGGTCACCACCGACGCCATGCAGGTCTTCGGCGGCGTGGGCTATATGCGCGATTACCCCATCGAGAAGATGTTCCGCGACGCCAAGATTACCCAGATATACGAAGGCGCCAACCAGGTCCTGAGGGGCGAGATTGCCTTCGCGCTGAGGAAGAAGCAGGCGTTCGAGATTTAGCCCTTCAGCTTGCAGTGCACTCCATAGTCGGCTTATAATTAAGAGGCTTATTCCTATGACGGATATTATAAAATGCAAATAAACGTAGCCCAGCAACTCAGGGAGGCAATCGGCGCCGTAAAGGAACACGATGTCGACGCGGTTATGGATGTTACCGGTGACGGCAACACCAGCCGGCTTCAGGGCAAGGTCAACGTGATACGCACCGACCGCGGCGTCCTGCTCAAAGGCGTGCTCCAGACCGACGTCGAGCTGGCCTGCAGCCGCTGTTTGAACCCCTTCCCGTGCTCGCTGACCCTGAGAATCGAAGAGGAATACTTTCCCACCGTGGACGTGGTCAGCGGCGCGCCGCTGACCGTTCCCGACGAGTTCAGCTACTTTACCATCGACGAAAACCACGAACTCGATTTAACCGACGCCGTGCACCAGTACGCGCTGCTGGCGATCCCGATGAAGCCCCTCTGCCGCCAGGACTGCGCCGGGCTCTGTCCCGTTTGCGGTAAGAATCTTAACCTGGGGGAGTGCCGGTGCCTGCCCCCGGAAACCGACCCTCGCTGGGCCAAGCTAAAGGAAATCGGCTTAAGCCAGTAACGACCCGGCGAGAGCTGAGAAAGGAATACTAATTATGGGAGCTTTACCGAAAAGAAAATACGCCAAGGCGCGCCAGGGCAAGAGGCGCAGCCACTTAGCCCAAGACCCGCCCGCCACGGACGAGTGCCCCCAGTGCCATAGTCCCAAGCTACCTCACCATGCCTGTCCCACCTGCGGGAGCTATGCCGGCCGGGATGTCCTCGAGGTTAAAACCCCGAAGAAGAAGCCCACGGCCTAACCCGTCTTATCTTTAAGATATTTAGAGAAAGGATGCTATGGCTGAGTCAGTTAAGGTAGCCTATGTCTTTCCCGGGCAGGGCGCCCAGTCGGTGGGCATGGGGCTAGACCTTTACCATGGTTTCGCCTCGGCTAAGGCCGTCTTCGACCAGGCCGATAAAGCCCTGGGCTTTTCTCTCTCCCGCCTCTGCTTCGAAGGCCCCGAGGACGAGCTGCGCCAGACGATTAACGCCCAGCCCGCCATAGTAACCACCAGTTTTGCCTGCCTGGAAGCCTGCCGCGAGGTGGGGGTCGGGCTACCGCCCGCCAGCTTTGTCGCTGGCCACAGCCTGGGCGAATACACGGCGCTGGCGGCGTCGGGCGTGCTCGATTTCGCTGATGTCGTATCTCTGGCGCGGGAGCGCGGGCGGCTGATGCACGAAGCCGGGCAAATGACCCCCGGCGGCATGGCGGCCATAATCGGCCTCGACGAGGCGCCTCTCTCCGAGCTTTGCGCCGAGACCGGCGCTCAAATCGCCAACATCAACTGCCCGGGACAGATAGTCATCAGCGGCGCCGAGGATAACCTGAATCAGGCTGTTGAGCTGGCGAAAAGTCGGGGAGCGCACCGCGTTATCCCCCTGCAGGTAAGCGGCGCCTTTCACACCCCGCTCATGCAGCCCGCCGTCGACGGCATGGCTAAAGCCATAGCCAAAATCAGCTTTAACGACCCCACCACCCCCATCATCGGCAACACCATCGCCCAGCCCCTCGCCACCGCCCCAGCAGTTAAGGAAGAACTGCTCTACCAGCTCTGCAACTGCGTCCAGTGGCAGCGCTCGGTGGAATATATGATTGGCGACGGCGTATCCGTCTTTATCGAAATCGGGCCCGGCAAGGTCTTGGCGGGCTTAATCAAGCGCATTGACCGGAATGTTAAAATCCTTAATATCGGCGATGCCGAATCGGCGCGGAATTTCAGCGTCGATTAGGGAGTGAGGTTAAAAATGAATAACTCTACCAGGGTAGCCATAGTCACCGGCAGCGGCCGGGGCATCGGGCGGGTCATCGCCCTCAAAATGGCCGAGTCGGGAATCAGGGTAGTGCTCAACGATTTCGGCGACGTCAAGCCGGTGGAAGCGGTGGCTAAGGAAATCAAGACCATGGGCGTGGAAAGCCTCCAGGTTATGGCCGATGTCAGCCAGGGCGACGATGTGAGCCGCCTCGTTGACGAGACCATGTCCGCTTTCAAGCGCGTCGATATTCTGGTAAATAACGCCGGCATCGCCCGCGACCAGCTCCTGCTGCGGATGTCGGAAGAAGACTGGGACAAAGTCATAGCCGTTGACCTGAAGAGCGTCTTTCTCTGCACCAAAGCCGTGTTGAGGCCGATGGCCAAACAGCGCTGGGGACGGGTTATCAATATTTCCAGCATTGTCGGCGTTATCGGCAACAAAGGCCAGGCTAACTATGCCGCGGCTAAGGCGGGCGTTATCGGCTTTACCCGCGCCGTCGCCAAAGAAGTGGCGGCTCACGGCGTCACCGTCAACGCCGTTGCCCCCGGCTTTATCGATACCGAAATGACCCGGGGACTCAAAGAAGACTGGCGCCAGGAGCTGAAAAAGCAAATCCCTCAGGGCGATTTCGGCACCCCCCGCGACGTGGCGGAAGCCGTCGCCTTCCTCGCTTCCGAGGGGGCGAGCTATATCACCGGGCAGGTACTGGGGGTTGACGGGGGCATGTGAATCCCGGACTGCGGGTCGAACCGCTCAACATCTCACCGGTTGCGCATTTCGAACCAAGTGCTATAATATGTTGTTAATTTTAGAGGAATATCGATGGGGTTACGGCGCAAAGCTCGGGTGATAGCCCTGCAGGTCTTGTACGAGGTCGACTCCGTAGGGCACGATATGGAGCGCGCCCTGGCCTCTTTTCTGGCCGACGGCAGGCTGAACGAGGAAAATGCCGTCTTTGCCCGGCAACTGGTCAGCGGCGTTCTCAAGGATAAAGATAAGATAGACCAGCACATTAAGAACTTCGCCACCGCCTGGCCCCTGGAACAGATACCGGTGGTGGACAGGAATATTTTAAGACTTGCAATATTCGAGATTTTGCTTGATAATAGTGTGCCGATTAAGGTAGCTATAAATGAGGCGATTGAGCTGGCCAAGCTCTTTGGCAGCAACAACTCACCCAAGTTCGTTAACGGTGTTCTGGGCTCGGTTAGCCGAATCGCTTCTAGAGAGAAAGATTAGGGAGGTAGCATAGAAAATGGCCACAGTTTTTGATAGGGTGAAAAAGATAGTTGTCGACCAATTAGGCGTGGATGAAGAGGAAGTTGTACCTTCGGCCAATTTCGTTGACGACCTGGGCGCCGATTCCCTGGACCTCGTCGAACTGGTGATGTCCCTGGAAGAGGAGTTCAGTGAGGAAGACCAGAAGGTTGAGATATCGGATGAGGATGCGGAAAAGATAACCACCGTCCAGGATGCCGTCGACTATATTCACGACCGCGGCATCAAAGACTAACCGAATAGTTCCCGCAAGTTCTATCCCCTCCCCCCTCTACCAGGGGCGGAGGGGAAGATAGTAAAAAGAGGGGCAATGCCCCTCTTTTGCTCTGTTTAACAACTATTTCTCTATGGTGGACTAAAACCACCACCAGAACGTGCTCCAGAAGATCATGGCTATTACCCAGCCGATGATCGAGATAATGCCCAGCACCAGCCCGGTCACGGCCATACCTCTGCCCTTGAGGTTGGGGTCTTTACCGGTTTGGCTCATTCCTATCGCTCCGAAGATGATAGCCAGGATAGATAAGAAGCCGAAGAAGAGGAAACCTATAATTCCCATAATGAGCGCGGCGATAGCCATGCCGCTGGTTCTTGTTCCTGCCGCCGCCGCTCTGGGGGCGGCAGCTGCCACCGGCGCCGCTGTTGCCGTCAGGGACGCTCCGCACTTGGTGCAAAAGCTACTGCCTTCGGGGTTCTTTTCACCGCATTTGGGGCAAAACATCTCGGTCTTTTACCTCCTTGTTTATTTGCCGCCCACATTTTACCCGTTTTTTTGGTGAGAGTAAAGGGGGTAAAAAAACGAGAGGGGCAACTGCCCCTCTTAAACACCCCATTCTGAAATGAACATTTGAGTGATATAATAGTAGTATGAACATGATGAGCCGGCTAAAGAGGTTTGGGTACATAATTCTATGGGCGCTTTTTGGTATATTTATTGGTGGTTGGCTGACCTATACCACTGTGTTACTGTGGGGAGACCAACAGTTATCAAACGCATATATAGCAATTGGTACTTTGATACTCGCTGCTGCAACTGCCATACTTGCATTCCTTAGCTGGCGAAATATAAAGAGTGGATATGACAAGGAAAAGCGTGACCGAAAAGAACGCTGGCTAAATGAGATAGTTGAATGGGCACAAGATGTCGATGCATGTGGTACCAACATTGGCTTGCCAGTTAATATAAAATTTACTACAGATTTGGTAATAGACAATCTAAACAAAGTTACATTTTTGGAATATGTGCGTATAAACAATAGAGGCGCGTATATAGAAGCTATCGCCTATGAAGTATTCACCGAAGATTTGTATGAAACTATCCATAAAATAATACTTAAACTTAATGGGGTAATATATATAAGGGGAAAAATTATTGACTCTGTTGAAAAGGAAGAAAAAGAACCCCTTTTTGACC
>DATKYX010000111.1:0-3270 GCA_035528255.1 Dehalococcoidales bacterium
CGCCGCATCAACGAGCTGCGCACCGAGCAGGCGCTGGAAACCGGGGCGCAAAAGGTGGTTACCGCCTGCCCCTTCTGCCTGCAGATGTTCGACGACGGCATCAAGACCAAGGAAGCCGAGGAAAAACTCAAGGTCATGGACATCGCCGAGCTGCTGGCGGCGCAAATCGAAGACTAAAATCCCGTCCGGAGGAAAAAGATGGCGGAAAGCCTGGTAAGGGTAAAGGTCATCAGCCAGAAGGGGAGCTGTGAGGCGGGGCATAAGGTCGGCGACGAGTGGCTGGTCGGCGAAAAGGCGCCCGAGGGCATGTGTATCTTTGCCCTCGCCTCCCTCTTCCCCTTCATGACGCCGCTGATGTTCGGCGGCGCCTTCCCCTGGGAAAAAGACCCCGACAAGACCACGGTGGCCTGCCCCGACGGCGAAAACCCGGTAATTTTCGAGATTAGCCGCCTGCGCGACTAGGATTGCCCGTACTTTTCGCGCAGCTCGCGGCGCCGGATTTTGCCCGTGCTCGTCTTGGGCAGCTCCTCGCTGACCAAGATTATCGAGGCCGGGCGCTTGAATCCGGCCAGACGGGGACGGCAAAAATCGATAATCTCCGCCTCGTCGGTGCTCTCCCCCGCTTTGAGCCTGACTATCGCCCTGACCTGCTGCCCCCACTCCTCGTCCTTAACCCCGATCACCGCCGCCTCTTCGATTTTGGGGTGAGTGGAAAGGACGCTCTCCACCTCGTCGGGGCCGATGTTCTCCCCACCCCGGACGATGACATCGTCACCTCTTCCGGCAAGATAGATATAGCCCTCCTCGTCCTTGTAGCCCACGTCGCCGGTGCGGTACCAGCCGTCGGCGGTAAAGGCCTTCTCCGTCCTCTCCTCGTCCTTCCAGTAGCCCTTCATTATTCTCGGCCCCTTCACCACGATCTCCCCCATCGGCCCGGCGGGCAGCTCTTTTCCTTTTTCGTCCCGCACCTGGATTTCCACGTCTTCCATGGGCAGGCCGATAGAAGTCGCCAGCCGCTTTAACTTCTTCTCCCTCTCCGCCTCGGTTTCTCTGCCGGTGATTATCTGGTCTTCGGCCCTCAACGCAGCAATAGTCGAAGAGGTCTCGGTGCCGCCGAAGGCATTTATCAGCGCCCGCCCCGGAAAGCGCCCAATAGTTTTCTTTAATACCTCATAGGGACAGGCGGCGGCGCCGTAGGTTATCACCCGCACGCTGGAAATATCGTATTTAGCAAAGTCGGGGTACTCCACTATGCGCTTGAGCATGGTCGGCACCACCATCACCCGCGTGGCTCTCTCCCTTTGCACCGTCTCGAACCACTCCTTCTCGTCAAACTGCCGCATCAGGGCGATAGTCCGCCCGCCGTAAATACCGGCCATCAGCGCCTGCATCCCGGCCACGTGATAGAGGGGCATCACCAGGACATTGGTTTCCGGGGGCGCTTCCATATCGGGCGGGTCGACATTGCTCAGCACGTAGGAGCTGTAGGCGTTGTGGTCCTGTGGGACTCCCTTGGGAAAGCCGGTGGTGCCGGCGGTAAAGATAAGCACGGCGATATCCTCATCTTTAAGCTCGGCAAAGCTCTTGTCCTCCGGCGAACCGGAGGCGATAAGCTCATCGTAGCTGGTCATCCCCTCAGCCTTGCCCCCGATGATAATAAACTGCTTCACCGAAGGCAGCTGAGAGCGGATGCTGGCTACCATATCGGCGTAGCGGCTGCCAATAAAAAGAACTTTGGGCTCGGCTTTATTGACCAGGTAGCGCAGCTCGTCCTGCTGCACGCGGAAGTTCAGCGGGACGAAGATGGCTCCCAGCTTGACGGTGGCGAAACAGGCTTCGACATACTGGTTGCAGTTGACCTCGAGGATAGCGGCGCGCTCGCCTTTCTTTAAACCCAGGCGGCTCAGGGCGTCGGCCAAACGGTTGACCCTGGTCTTAAGCTCGGCGTAGCTGTAGCGCCTCCCCTCGAAGGCAATGGCTGTCCTCTCCGGGACCAGCAGGGCTGACAGGTCAAGAAATTCGCTTATTATCATTTCATTTCCCCTCCGGCATTTTCCCCTCCGGTTCAGCCTGTTATCTTTTCCCTCACCCCCTCCACTATTCGGGACATGGCTTCCCCCGCCTTAGCCCTGATGAGCACGGTAGCCTGGGCGTCCATGGGGGTGTCGCTCAGGTTCACGATAATCAACTTGGCTCCCGCCCGGACAGCGTAGAGCGGCATATAGGCGGCGGGATAGACGACTAAAGTCGAGCCGACCACGATAAAGAGGTCGCTCTCGGACGAGCGCCGGCTGGCTTCCTGCAAAACTTCCTGGGGCAAAGCCTCGCCAAAGAGGACGGCGTCGGGCTTGAGCATCCCCCCGCACCCCTCGCATTCGGGGATTTCCTCGCCCCCCTCCAGCCGCGCCTTGATGTTTTCGAAGGGATAGCGCTGACCGCAACTCAGGCACACCACCCACTGCACGTTGCCGTGCAGCTCGAAGACCTTTTCCGCGGGCACCCCCGCCTTGTGGTGCAGGTTATCCACGTTCTGGGTGATGACGCAGTCCAGCTTGCCTAAATTATACAGCTCGGCGATGGCGTAGTGGGCGGGGTTGGGCTCGGCATCAGTGGTCAGGTGCCCCTCACCCAGCATCCGCCACTGCTTTCTTCGGGCTTCGGGGTCGGTGGTGAATTTCTGATAGGTGAAATCCTCGGGGTCGAAACGGCTCCAGATACCCCCGGGGCTGCGGAAATCGGGAATCCCCGACTCGGTGCTCACCCCCGCGCCGGTAAAGACCACCAGCCTTTCGGCGGCGGCAATAAGCTCCGCCGCTTCCCGAGCAAGTGCATCCAGCGTTTGATCGGACAATAAATCGCTCCTATCTTAACGAGCCCGCCAGCCGGGCTTCCAGCTCCAGCCCCGGCTCTAAACTCAGGTCCAACCCCCGCGTTACCGCCTGCTTGGCATAAGACACGGCCACCGGATTAAAGCCGGCTATTTTCTCCGCCAGTCTTTCGGCGGCGGGCATCAATTCCTTTTTGGGCAGCACCCGGCTCACCAGTTTCAGCCGCCGCGCCTCCTCGGCCTTAACCCACCGCCCCGAGAGCAATATCTCCAGCGCTTTAGCCCCGCCGATTATCCGGGGCAGCGTCTGGCTGCCCCCCGCCGCCGGGATTATGCCCAGCCCCGGCTCGGGCAGCCCGAACTGTACGTCCTCGGAAGCCAGCCGTATGTCGCAGCAGAGGGCTATCTCCACCCCCGACCCCAGCACGAAGCCGTGCAGGGCG
>DATKYX010000112.1:0-6710 GCA_035528255.1 Dehalococcoidales bacterium
AGGCTCGAATCTCTATGGCCATGGTGCATCTTTGACGTAGCCGCCAGAGAGAAAGAGATTGTAGAGTTAGAGAAACGGTCGGCTGAGCCCGACTTCTGGGCGGACCAGATAAAGGCGCAGAAGATTATGCGCCAGCTTGCCGAGCAGAAGAAGGTGGTGGAGCGGTGGCGGGGGATGGAAAAAGCAATTGCCGACGCCGCCGAGCTCGTCTCGCTCGAGGATAGCTCGATGGCCGCCGAGCTCGAGGCCGAGGTGAATAAACTGGCTTCCCGGCTCGATGAGATGGAGCTGGAGAGGGCTTTTAGCGGCGACTATGACAACAGGAATGCCATTTTATACATCCATGCCGGCGCGGGGGGCACCGAGTCGCAGGACTGGGCGCAGATGTTGATGCGGATGTACCTGCGCTGGGCGGAGCGCCGCGGCTATAATGCGGAAGTGCTTGACGTTTCACCGGGGGAGGAGGCGGGGATAAAGAGCGCCGTTATCGATGTCAGCGGCGGTTACGCCACCGGCTACTTAAAGTCGGAGCACGGCGTTCACCGGCTGGTGCGGCTTTCCCCCTTCGACGCCGACCACGCCCGCCATACCTCGTTCGCCCTGGTGGAGGTGATGCCCGAAGCCGAAGCCGATGTCGACGTGCAGATAGCGGGCGAAGACCTGAAAGTAGAAACCTTCCGTTCCAGCGGGCCGGGGGGGCAGCATATGCAGAAGACGAGCAGCGCGGTGAGGCTGACCCATATCCCTACGGGGCTGACGGTCTCCTGCCAGAGCGAGCGCTCCCAGCACCAGAATAAAGAGATTGCCATGAAGATATTGCTTTCCCGCCTCCTCGAAGTGGAACTGGAGAAGCGGGCGGAGGCAAGGGCCAAGCTCAAGGGGAAGCGGATTGCGGCGGGGTGGGGCAACCAGATACGGAGCTACGTCCTCCACCCCTATAAGATGGTCAAAGACCACCGCACCGACTACCAGAGCGGCAATGCCGAAGCCGTGCTCGACGGGGAATTGGACGGCTTTATCTCCGCTTACCTGCGCTCTATAATGGGTGAAGAAAGATGAAAAAGAGATTCGTCATAATAGCCCTGGTGCTCTGCCTGATGATGGCGGTGTTTGCTCCCGTTATCGCTCAGGCTCAGGATGAGCTTACCGTAGTTAGCAGCGGCGCCGAAGCCGACTTTCCGGCGCGGCTCGTTTTTAACCTGTCGGCGCGGAGCAATTTCGTTATCACCGACATCCGGCTCTGCTATTCCATCGAACGCACCAGCTTCGCCGATGTTTTTGTCGAGGCGGTGGTGGACTTCGTCCCCGATAGCACCGTGGATGTCAGCTGGAGACTGGAGATGGTGATGGCGGGCGGGTTGCCGCCCGGTTCCAGCGTGGACTACTGGTGGAAGATAACCGACGCCGGCGGCGGCCGAATCGAGACGGAGCCGGTGCGCGTCCGCTTCGACGACACCCGCTACGAATGGAGCAGCCTGACCGAGGGCCAGCTAACCCTCTACTGCTACCAGGACGACGCCGCCTTCGTAGCTGAGCTGATGGATTCCGCTCTAAGTGCGCTGGCGCGGCTGGCCGCCGATACGGGCGCCGAGCTGGACAAGCCGGCCCAGCTTTATATCTACGCCAATTCCTCAGACCTGCAGGGGGCGATGATTCACCCCCAGGAGTGGACGGGTGGGGTGGCCTATACGCGGCACGGCATTATCGCCATCGGCATCGCTCCGACCAACATAAGCTGGGGCAAGCGAGCCATCGCCCACGAGCTGGCGCACCTGGTCGTCCACCAGATGACGCTCAACCCCTATAACGACCTGCCCACCTGGCTGGACGAAGGGCTGGCCATGTACGCCGAGGGGGAGCAGGAGACGGCATTTGCCGACTACCTGGAGGAGGCGATAGATAGCGACAGCCTTATCTCGGTGCAGAGCCTGTGCAGCCCCTTTTCCGCTTATTCCAATATCGCCACCCTCGGTTACGCCGAGAGCTATAGCCTGGCAGCATACCTCATCAGCAGTTACGGGCAGGTCAAGATGCTGGAGCTGTTGAATACCTTTAAGGAAGGCAGCGGTTACGACGCCGCCCTGGAGGCGGTTTACGGTTTCGACATGGATACACTGGACAGCCTGTGGCGGGACTATGTTGCCGACTGATGGAGAAAAGGTGAATAAATCGTTTACCATACACGATTTGCCCGTCTCCGAGCGGCCCAGAGAGAGGCTGCAGAAGCTGGGGGCGGAAGCCCTTTCGGCGCAGGAGATTCTGGCGGTGATACTGGGGCGGGGGGTTTCCGGAGAGTCGGTGATGGTGACCGCCCAGAGGCTCTTATCCAGGTTCGAGAACCTGAAGGGCATCTCCGAAGCCTCGGTGGAGGAGCTATCGCAGGTGCGCGGCATCGGCATCGCCAAGGCGACCCAGATTAAAGCCGCCTTCGAGCTGGCCAGCCGCCTCGACGGCTACGCCCAGGCGGGGGATAAGACGGTGGTCAAGACCCCGGAGGACGTGACCGGCGTGGTGGGGGGGAGGTTGCGGGGTAAGAAAAAAGAGTATTTCCTGGCGCTTTTACTGGACACGCGGAACAAGTTGATAAAGACAGCCGAGATTTCCGTGGGCAGCCTGGATAGCAGCATCGTTCACCCCAGAGAGGTGTTCAAGGAGGCGATATCGGCCAGCGCCGCCGCCGTTATCTTTGCCCATAACCACCCGTCGGGCGACGCCGAAGCCTCGCCGGATGACATAAAGTTGACCAAGAGGCTGGCCGAGGCGGGGGAGCTGGTGGGCATAGAGGTGCTGGACCATATCATCATCGGCGATAAGAAGTTTTTAAGCCTGAAGCGGGAGGGGCTTTTTTAGAGATGAATTATTTCGCTTACGCTTCCAACCTGAACAAGAAGCAGATGCAGGAGCGCTGCCCGAACGCCAAGCCGCTTTCGACGGCGACCTTAAGCCACTACCGCCTGGTCTTTGCCGGCTGGTCGCGGAAGTGGCGGGGCGGCTACGCTAATATCCAGCCCTTCCGCGGGGAGAGGGTAATCGGGGCTGTTTACGAGCTTTCGGATGAGGACATGAAAAAGCTGGACAGGTACGAGGACTGCCCCGGCACCTATAACCGAATTAACGTCATTTTGAACGACGATTTGGGCCGGCGCATAGACGCGGTGGCTTATATCCGGGCGGGAAGCGCCGAAGCCGCACCGCCCTCGAAAGAATACCTGGCGGTTATCGAGCAGGGCTGCCGCGACTGGGGGATTCTCTAGCTTGTAAACCAGCCGCAGAAAATACTGGATGGCTGATTGGAGAACGTGAGGGATGTTCGAAGGAGTTAATGAGAAGTTAAAACGGGCAGAGTATTTTCTAAATAACCTTAAAGCTTTAGCGGATGAAGCTGGTGGTTTTGCCCATATTAAAAAGCAGCAGGAGATGAGGGCTAATCTGGATGGATTCTTTTTTGAGGTTATCTCTGCGAAAGACTTCTTTTTGCAGGGGATAAATGACGTGTACGGATTAGGATTAAAAAAGAACAGTGCTACTGATATAGGTCAACTAAAATGTCAATTAGGGTTGATATACTTACGGAGGACTGATTCAGATGCAAAATCGCTCAGCAACGCATTGAAGGCAGCGGAGGCTATCGAGGGATTAATAAGCAGGAAAAATTCATGGCTCTGGATAATCAATACCTATCGTAATTCGGCAACACATCGAGAGCTACTTCATTTCGGCCACGTGGTCATTCCGCGTGAGAACATCAAGACTTATTTATTCAAAGACCCAGAGGATGGCTTACAAGGAAACGCAGATATAGAAGTCATACCGTATTGCGAGCAATCGTTGGCACAAATGAAGGAGTTATTGGAGAGGCTATATTCTGAGTTGGAATTGGAATAGTCAGGACTAAATTAATGAAAAAAATATTATACATATTGCTTTCGCTGCTAATACTGGGCAGCCTGTTAATCGGGGGCTGCCCGGGCGACAACGGAGGGGTGATTACCCCCGAAGTCGGCGTGCTGACCCTCTACGGTATCGACCCCTGGACGCTCGACCCCGCCATCGCCGGCGATTCGACCTCGCACCAGTATATAGTGCAGCTCTTCAGCGGGCTGGTGCGTCTGGGCGATAACCTGGAGCCGGTGCCCGACATCGCCCAGTATTGGGAGCTGAGCCCGGACGGAACGACCTATACCTTCCAGTTGCGCGAGGACGTCTTTTTCCACGACGGAAGGCAGGTCACCGCCGGGGACTTCAAGTATTCCTGGGAGCGAGCCTGCCTGCCTGAGACCGGCTCGCAGACCGCCGCCACCTACCTGGGCGATATCGTCGGCGCCGACGAAGTGCTGTCGGGTGCCAGCAGCGATATGAGCGGGGTCAAGGCGCTCGGCGATTTTATCCTCGAAGTAACCATAGACGCCCCCAAGTCTTACTTCCTTTCCAAGCTGACCTATCCCACCGCCTTTGTCGTGGACAGGGCTAACGTGGAGTCGGGGGCGGGGTGGTGGCATGAGCCCAACGGCACGGGGCCCTTTAAGCTCAACCAGTGGACGGAGGGCGATGTCCTGTCCATGGGGAGGAACGAGCTTTACTACGGGGAGATGGCCAGGGTGGAATTCGTCATTTTTCAGCTCTGGGGCGGAGTGCCCATGAACATGTACGAGCTGGAAGAAATCGACGCCACCAGCATCGGCACCGTCTATACGGCCAAGGCAACCGATGAGAACGGGCCGTTTTACGACGAGCTAACGATAACGCCCGAATTGAGTTTTTACTATATCGGTTTTAATACCGACGAGCCGCCCTTCGACGACGCCGATATCCGCCGCGCCTTCTCGCTGGCCGTCGATAAAGAGAAGCTGATTTCGCTGGTATTCGAGGGCATAATGCAGCCCGCCTACGGCATCCTGCCGCCGGGCATACCCGGCTACAACGAGGGGCTGGCGGGGCTGGAATACGATATAGCCGAAGCGGAAGCGCTGATTGCTCAATCCAGCTACGGCGATGTTGCCAACCTGCCGCCGATTACGCTGACCACGGCGGGGTGGGGGGGATTAATCTCCTCAGAGGTTGAGTCCCTCGTCTACCAGTGGCGGGAAAACCTGGGGGTGGAGGTTACGGTAAGGCAACTGGAGCCGGAGGCATTCCTCTATCACCTCGAGGAAGAGAAGGACGAGATGTTCTATACGGGCTGGATTGCCGACTACCCGCACCCGCAGGACTTCCTGGACGTTTTATTCAGTAGCGACGCCGAGATTAACTACGGCGGCTACAGTAACCCCGATTTCGACGAGTTGCTGGAGGCAGCCGCCGCCGAGACGAACTGGGATTCGAGCCTGGCGCTTTACCAGCAGGCCGAGCAAATGCTGGTGGACGACGCCGTCTGCATCCCCTTGTGTTTCGGGGTGAATTATACGCTGGTAAAGCCCTATGTCAGCGGCTTTCAGTTGAACCTTCTGGGGTTCGCCATGCTCAACGAGGTCTCGGTGGAACCCCACTAGTTAGAGAGTCTATAGACTATGAGTTCGATAAAGCAGTTGGAGCGCATCTTCAACCCGCGCAGCGTGGCTGTCGTCGGCGCCTCGGCCAGCCCGGACAAGGTGGGCTATATGTGTGTGGACAACCTGCTTGAATTTGGTTTTAAGGGCAAGGTTTACCCGGTCAACCCGGGGCTGGCGCAGCTTTTCGGGCTGAAGGCCTACCCGTCGGTGAGCGCTATTCCCGGGGAGGTGGATTTAGCCATGGTGGTCATTCCCGCTGAGCTTAGCTTAGCCGCCGTGGAGGAGTGCGCCGCCAAGGGGGTGGGGGGGGTAATCCTGGTCAGCGGGGGCTTCCGCGAGGTGGGCACCAAAATCGGCGCTCGACTACAGTCTAAACTTAAGGACATCGCCGACCGGGGCGGAATAAAGATTATCGGGCCCAATACGCTGGGCTTTATTAATCCGCGCGCCCAACTCAACGCCTCTTTTCAATACACGCTATCCTTGAGCCAACCGGGCAACGTGGCCGTAGCGGCGCAGAGCGGCGGCGCCACCATCTACGCCGTGCACGCTTTGACCAACCAGAACGTGGGCATCAGCAAGGCTATCGGGCTGGGCAACCGCTGTAATCTCGATTTCGACGAGGTGGTGAGCTATTTCGGGCAGGACAAGGACACCGAGGTCATCGCCCTCTATATCGAGGGGCTGGAAGAGCCGAGGAAGCTTATTCAAGCCGCCAAGAAGGTCGCCCGGCGCAAGCCCATCATCGTCTATAAGGTGGGGCGGGGGGAAGAGACGGTAAAGAGCACCTTCTCCCACACGGGGGCGCTGGCGGGTAAATACCAGTACTACAAAGCCGCCTTCAAACAGGCGGGTATGATTACGGTGGACAGCATCGGCGAGCTGGTCGATACGGCCAAGGCGCTGGCTTTCCAGGGGGCGGCGGGGGGCAATAGAGTGGCTCTTTTCTCGGTGCAGGCGGGGCCGGGCATAATCATGGCCGACAGGTGCGCCGAGATGGGCTTGAAGCTGGCGCAGCTTACGCCGACGACGAAGCGCAAATTAAAGAGGCTGTCATCATCATTGAACACGGTGGATAACCCCATCGATGTCGCCTGGACATCGGACGACTTCGACGCCTGCCGCCAGATGCTCAAAGCGGCGCTGGCCGACGAGGGCGTGGATGCCATAGCCGTGGCGGCGGTCTTTTACAGCAGCAATATGGGGCTGATGAGGGCGGTG
>DATKYX010000113.1:0-2953 GCA_035528255.1 Dehalococcoidales bacterium
CCCGCCATAGAGCGAAAGCTCGCTGATAAAAGCAAGTCTTTGGGCTGTAAGCTCGGCTTCTTCCAGTCCAACCACGAAGGCGCTATCATCGACTTCATCCAGGCGAACACCGACGAAGCCGACGGCATCCTCATCAACCCCACCGCCCTCACCCACTACGGCTATTCCCTCCACGACGCTTTGGTGGATTCGGGATTACCCGTAGTCGAGGTGCACCTGTCGGACATTCAGAACCGCGAAGAATGGCGCAAAATCTCGGTCATTTCAGACATAGCCCTGAAGCAGATTAGCGGGCTGAAAACCCAGAGCTATATACTGGGTCTGGAAGCCCTGGTCGAGCATATCAAAGGGGAGAAAAAATGAGAATCAAGATAACACCGTCATCGCTTAGCGGCGAGGTATTGGCCCCGCCCTCCAAGAGCTACACCCATCGGGCGGTGATTCTGGCATCGCTGGCGTCGGGGGAAAGCATTATCGAAAACCCCCTGCTCTCGGATGATACCCGCTACACCATCGAAGCCTGCCGCGCCCTGGGCGCCGAAATCGCCGTCAAGCGCGATAGCCTCGCCGTTAAAGGCACGGGCGGCGAAATCAGGCTCACCGCAGAAAAGATATTCGCCGGCAATTCGGGCAGCACCATCCGCATGATTGCCCCCCTCGCCGCCTTATCCCCGACCAAAGTCGTTTTGGACGGCGACAGCCGCCTGCGCCGGCGCCCTATGGGCGAGCTTCTTTCGGCACTGCAAAGCCTGGGAGTCCACGTCCGCTCCCTGAATAACAACGGCTGCCCCCCCATCGAGATTCAGGGCGGCGAGTTCAAGACTAACGAAGTCACCCTCTCCGGGGAAATCAGCTCCCAGCCCGTCAGCGCCCTGTTAATGATTGCCCCCTGCACTAGAAAAGGTCTGCGCATTAAAATCAACGGCGGGCTTCGTTCCCGCCCCTACATAGATATCACCCTCGACGCCATGCGCGCCTTCGGCGTCGAGGCGGTCAACCGCGACTATAAGGAGTTTGTAGTCGAAGGCGGTCAGGAATATAAAGCCCGAAATTATCGTATCGAGGGCGACTACTCCTCCGCCACTTACTTCCTGGCCGCCGGCGCTATCGGCGGCGACCCCGTAACCGTTTCCAACCTCAAAAGCGACTCCGCTCAGGGCGACAAGCACCTGCTCGATATCCTCAAGCGGATGGGCGGCGCGGTTGACTATCAAAAAGATGCCGTGAGAGTCCGTCGCAGTAGTGGACTAAAAGGTATTAGCATTGACCTGGGCGACTATCCCGACCTTGTCCCCACCCTGGCGGTGGTGGCCGCCTTCGCCGAAGGCAAGACTAAAATAACCAATATCGCCCACCTGCGTTTCAAGGAGAGCGACCGCCTCAACGACACCGCCGCCGAACTGGCCAAAATGGGCATCAGAACCGAGGTCGGTGCTGATACAATGGTGATATACGGCGGCAAGCCCAAGGGCGCCGAAATAGACCCCCGCAACGACCACCGCCTGGCCATGAGTTTAAGCATAGCCGCCCTCTTCGCCGACGGCGATAGCATTATTAACGGCGCCGAAGCCGTCACCAAGTCCTACCCCGCGTTCTTCGAAGACCTGCTAAAATTAGAGGCAAGGGTCGAGGAGATGTCATGAATATCGTCCTAATCGGCATGAGGGGTGCGGGCAAGACGGCGGTGGGCCGGATTCTGGCCCAAAAGATGGAGCGGGAGCTTGTCGAGATAGACGAGCTGATTGCCCGAAAAGCGGGCATGAGCATCCCCCGGATTGTAGCCGAGCACGGCTGGGAAGGCTTCCGCGACCTTGAGCAGGAGATAACCGCCGAACTGTCCCGGCGCGACAATATCATCATCGCCACGGGCGGCGGCGTGGTCGTTAGAGAACCGAACATCGCCAAGCTCAAGCAAAACGGGCTGCTGGTCTGGCTCACCGCCGATATTGATACCCTCCTAAAGCGTATCGGCGATGACGACAGCCGCCCCCTGCTCAAGGGCAAAACCCGGCGCCAGGACCTGGAAATAACGTTAGCGGAGCGAACGCCCCTATATCAAAAAGCCGCCGACATCACCATCGACACCGAAAACAGGACGCCGGAGGCTGTGGCTGAGCTAATCGCCGCCACTAAAATCTGCTGCCTTATCGGCGACCCCGTCGAGCACTCGCTCTCCCCCCTCATCCACAACACCGCCTATAAGGCGCTGGGCATAAACTACGGCTATATCACCATCCGCTCGGGCCACATCGACTATGACATAGCCCAGGTCAGGGCGCGCGGCATCCGGGGGGTAAGCGTTACCACCCCCCACAAGGTCGAAGTCATGAAATACCTCGACCGTATCGACCCCGCCGCTAAAGGCATCGGCGCCGTCAACACCATCGTCAACGATAACGGCGTCCTCACCGGCTACAACACCGACGGCGAGGGCGCGCTCAAGGCACTGGAGGAAGTTACCGACCTTAACGGTAAGAAAATCGTCCTCGTCGGCAGTGGCGGGGCGGCTCTGGCTATTGCCGCCGCGCTTAAAGAGAAAAACGTCAATCTCATCGTCCTCAACCGCACCGAAGCCAAAGCCCGCCGGCTGGCGGATAAGTTCGGGGCTGAGGACGCCGGCAGCCTGGACAAGCTCTCGCTGGTCGCCGAAGCCGATATCCTGATAAACGCCACCACGGTAGGCATGTCGCCCGGAACAAAGGAAACCCCCGTCCCCCAAGAATTTTTGCACCCGCGCCTCACCGTCTTCGATATCGTTTACAACCCGATGCATACCAAGCTGCTACGGGAAGCACAGGCGCAGGGCTGTAATATCGTTTACGGCTACAAGATGCTGCTCTACCAGGCGGCGTCACAATTCGAGCTCTTTACCGGCCGCCCCGCCCCCATAGTTGACATGGAGTCGGCGCTGGTCAAGGCTCTGGGAGGAGGATAGCTATGTTACGCATTCTAA
>DATKYX010000114.1:0-3351 GCA_035528255.1 Dehalococcoidales bacterium
ACCTTAAACTTTATGTAAACCGAGGGGTCGTCGGCATCCTTATAGCCGAGGGCGACCTCGTGGGACGAAAGCGAGGTGCCGCAGCGGGGGCAGTGGGGGGTAACCTTATAGCCCTGGTATATCAACCCCTTCTCCCACATCGCCTTTATCGCCCACCAGACACTCTCGATGTAGTCGTTATTCATGGTGACGTAGGCGTTATCCAGGTCGACCCAGAAGGCGATACGCTCGGTCATCGCCCGCCACTCCTTGAGGTAGCTGAAGACGCTCTCGCGGCAGCGGGCGTTGAACTTGTCGATGCCGTATTGCTCGATATCCTTCTTGCTGCTTAAGCCCAGCTTCTTCTCCACCTCCAGCTCTATGGGCAGCCCGTGGGTGTCCCAGCCGGCGATGCGTGGCGCATAGTAGCCCTTCATCGTCTTATAGCGGGGTATGATGTCCTTAAATACGCGCGCCAGCACGTGGTGTATCCCCGGCTTACCGTTAGCCGTCGGCGGCCCCTCGTAGAAGACAAAGAGCTTACCGTCCCGCCGCGCCTCCAGACTGCGCTCGAAGATGTTTTTATCCTTCCAGAGCTCAAGGATTTTCTCCTCGACCTGCGGAAAACTCACTTTACTGCCGACAGGCTCAAACATAAAACCCCCTGTATATTAAAAAATCCCGCCCTCTAGGGACGGGATAAACTTACCCGCGGTACCACCCTATTTCCCCCGCCTCATAGCGAAGGCACTTATTGCAGAGCACATTCTAATGCCCTCGTCAGTGATAACGGTCGACGCTACCGACCAGGCCTACTAGGCGCCGCGCACCATTCGGTTGGTGGCTCGGGAGTGATTTTCAGGGGACGGTAACGTCTGCTCTCACCCTGCCAGACTCGCTTTAGTTGCCCGCTCTCCCCCTACTCCTCTCCGTCAATGCCTTTACCGCTAAAGGTTAGCACAGCTCGAAAAATAAAACAAGCTGTTTTTATATACAAGGTCAACGGCGCTCCCACCACTCGGGGTATATCTGCATCAGCACCGGCGATGGGTCGCAAAGAGGCCCCAGATACATAACAGGGTAGCCAATGCCCCTTGCCTTAAGCGCCTGCAACCCTTCCACCGCCTTGGCCATCATCCCCGGTGGCAAAGCCATAACCATCTCGTCCTCGGTAACGGCGCCGAACGCTCTCTCTCCCAGGCAGGGAATAGCCAGGGCGGGCTTGCCGGTGGTATAGCACTGCGCCAGGCCATCGGCGCAAGACCCCTCCCCGATGAAGAAAAACTGAAAGCGTTCGTAGTCCTTAAATTGAAGCCCGTTCATGAGCAACATCATCTGCGCCGGGTTACCGTAGATTAAGATAACATCGGGTTCGAATTTTCCCGCCGCCAGCGGGGCGACCACGATAGCCTCTCCGGGTGGGACTGTGGGGTATTCCGCCATCTGCTTTCTGGCCTCTTCCACGTTGGCAAACCAGGTATTAGCGAAGGCTTCCGCCTCCCAGGCGACCTGCTTCTCGGTAGTCGCCGCCAGGCCGTTGATTCGAGCGCAGCGCCCGCCGAAGTTGTCTCTGGTGGCAGCTACCGTCAAGCCCATGGTTCGGACCATCGCCGGCACCTGGCAAAAAGAAGCGTGGCGGTCGAGACGCATAACCTCGGGGATTTCATCCAGCTCCTCCACCCTCTCCAGTCTCTTATAGGCGACCGGGCTTGCCTTCAGACGAAGCAAACGCTCCATCTCCTGTGTAAGCCCCGCCCAATCAATCTTGGTCATTTCTCCCCCTTCCCCCATTATCTATAAGCAATAAAACCAGCTTGGTGGCTATTGCTCACGGGGCATAATGACCACCTTGCGCGTTTCGCCCTCGCCAACGCTCTCGGTGGTGACATCGGGGTCATCGGCTAAAGCCAGGTGGATAATGCGCCTCTCGTAAGCCAGCATCGGCTCCAGGGTAAAGGGCCGGCCCCTGGCCTTGACCTGCTCCGCCATGCGCTGGGCTAAAGCCCGCAACGCCTCGTAGCGGCGCTGTTTATAGCCCTCGACATCGATAACTATGGGCACCCTGGCTTGAGTCTGATGAGCCAGGATAAGCCTGACGACATACTGTAGAGAGGCAAGTGTCTGCCCCCGCCGCCCGATAAGGATGCCGAGGTCGTCGCCGGTCACATCGAGGGTAATAACCTCGACGGCCCCCTCATCGCCCCCGGGCTGTGGTTTAGCCTGACAGTCCACCGAAGCCACCACCCCCATCCGGTCCAGAAGGGTCTCCAGGACCTCCCTGGCTATATCGTCCATATTCCCCGGCGCGCTGGCCAGAGGTTCAACTCTTACCACAGCCTCCTCGGCTCCCAGGCCCAGGATACCATGCTTACCCTCTTTTACGACGGTGACTTCCACCTCTTCGCGACTTAGGTTTAGTGTCTCTAGGGCTTTTTGGAGAGCCTCCTCCACTGTCCGGCCGCTTGTCTCCAGACTCTTCATAGCTCAAATCCTCTTCCTGTGCAGAACTGGGCACGATGTCAGCATCGCCCGTAGACGCTTTCTCTACCGAGGCGATGCGCTGTTTGTACTTCTTATCCCGGTCGTTATCCCTCTTGGGCGATGACTTCACCAGGCCTCCCCACCCCCCGATCCAGTACTGCAAACCGATTCTAAACAGGTTCGAAGTCACCCAGAAAATAGCCAGCCCGCTGGGGAACGACAGGGTCAACCAGGCAAACATAATGGGCATTATCCACAGCATCAAGCTGCTCTGGGTCTTCTGAGAGGGGTCGATGGTTGGCGCCATTACCATCTTCTGCTGCACCCACATCGTTCCCCCCACCAGCAGCGCCAGGAAAATGTCGCCGGTCGCCAGGTTCAACCAGAGGAAATGGTTATTCAGGGGCAGCGCGGAATATACCACCGGCCAGGAATAGAGATATTGGGAAAGCCCCGCCAGATTCTCCGGGATTACCGCCAGCACCCGCATAATTGACTGGAACAGGGCAATCCAGATGGGCATCTGGATCAACATCGGCAGCAGGCAGCCGGCCGGACTTACCCCCGACTCTTTATAGAGCTTCATCTGCTCCCGGGCCATTTTCTCTTTGTCTTTGCCGTACTTCTTCTTAAGCTCGGCAATCTTGGGCTGCATTTCCTGCATTGCCTTGGAAGCACGAATCTGCTTCAGGGTCAGGGGGAACATCGCGCCGTTAACGATAAGCGTCAGGGCGATGATAGCCAGCCCGAAATTATTGAAAAGGAAATGGGTCAGCACAACCAGCGTGTTTATCACCGGCTGCATGGCGATTAAATTCCAGATTCCGCCTATATCCACTAAATACCTACCTTATTATTAGTTAATGGGCTGATTCCACAACCTTACCCCGG
>DATKYX010000115.1:0-2686 GCA_035528255.1 Dehalococcoidales bacterium
CAGGGTTGTGCCTGGAGAAGGGGCGGAGGCTGCCGATATCATGTTCATTGGTGAGGCGCCAGGCTGGCACGAAGACCAGCAGGGGCGACCTTTCGTGGGGCCGGCGGGGAAATTCCTCGACGAACTGCTAGCATCTATCGGACTGAATCGTTCACAGGTTTATATCGCTAACGTGATAAAGTGCCGTCCTCAGGGGAACCGAGACCCATTGCCCACGGAAATCCAGAACTGCCGTACATGGCTGGAACGCCAGATCGAGATAATCAGCCCCAGGATGATTGTTACCTTAGGGCGTTACTCGATGGCCATGTTCTTCCCCGGCAAGAGCATCAGCCGGATTCACGGCACTACCCTGAAGCGGGACGACGTGCTCTATTACGCCATGTATCACCCGGCGGCGGCTTTGCACCAGGGGAACCTGCGCCAGGAGATAGAGGCGGATATGCTAAAGATACCGACACTGCTCAACCAGCCAGAAACAATTAAGGAGGAAAAACCACCAGAGCAGTTAACTATGTTCTAGGTGAAACCAAGTGAGAAAACCAAATACTAAATCAAAACTGAAGATAATCCCCCTGGGGGGGTTGTCCGAAATCGGCAAGAACATGATGGCCATCGAATACGAGAACGACATCATGGTTATCGACGCCGGTCTTATGTTCCCCGGGGAGGAAATGCTGGGCATCGACCTGGTAATCCCCGACATCAGCTACCTTGTGGAGAATAAGGAGAAGGTGCGGGGTATCGTTATTACCCACGGCCATGAAGACCATATCGGCGCTTTACCCTATCTCCTGCCCCAGCTCAATGTGCCCGTTTATTCCACCAAGCTGCCCCACGGCTTAATCTCGGTAAAGCTGAAGGAGAGGAAGGCGCTGGACGGAGCCAAGCTCAATGCGGTGTCCTACGGCCAGCAGGTGTCGCTGGGGCGGTTCAGGGTGGAGCTTTTCCCGGTCTGCCACAGCATACCCGATGCCGCCGGGCTGATTATACATACCCCGCTGGGCATAATCGTCCACAGCGGGGATTTTAAGCTGGACTATACGCCGGTGTACGGCAAGCCGACCGACCTTTCGCGGCTGGCGCAACTGGGGGCGCAGGGGGTATTGCTCCTGCTCTCCGATTCCACCTACTCCGAGCTGCCCGGATATACCCCTTCGGAGCGGATAGTGGGCGAGACGCTGGACCGGGTGATGGCCGAAGCGCCGGGGAGGGTGATTGTGACCACCTTCTCCTCGCTGGTATCACGCATCCAGCAGGTCATAGATGCCGCCGCCCACCACCAGAGACGAGTCTTCGTCGTCGGGCGCAGCATGACCGATATCGTGAAAATGACGCTGGAACTGGGCTACCTCAAGGCGCCCAACGGCATACTGGCCGGGATAGAAGAACTTAAGGGTATGCCTCATAATAAAGTCGTCTTTGTCACCACGGGCAGCCAGGGAGAGCCGACCTCGGCTCTGGTGCGTATCGCCAACAAGGACCACCGCCACGTTCATATCGTCAAGGGGGACACCGTAGTCCTCTCGGCGACGGCGGTGCCGGGTAACGAAGCCCTGATTAACCGTACGGTGGACGCCCTGTTCAGGCAGGGGGCGCAGGTGCTCTACGATAAAGTAGCCAAGGTGCACGTCCACGGGCACGGCAGCCAGGAAGAGCTGAAACTGCTGCTGAACCTGGTAAGGCCCAGGTTCTTTATCCCCGTTCACGGCGAGTACCGCCACCTGAGCCTGCATGCCCAGTTAGCCGAGTCGGTGGGTATTCCCAGGGACAACATCTTCGTGCTGGAGGACGGCGACGTCCTCGAATTGGGGCCCAACGGGGGCAAGATGACGGGCAAGGTCAGCTCGGGCAACGTCTATGTGGACGGCTTGAGCGTGGGCGACATCGGCAACGTGGTTTTACGCAACCGCCGTATGCTCTCCCGCGACGGCATCGTGGTGGTGATTATCGCCATCAACAGCCAGACGGGCAAGCTGGTGGGGAGGCCCGACATCGTTTCCCGCGGCTTTGTCGATACCAGAGAGTCTAAAGACATGATGGAAGAGAGCCGCGACCTGGTGGCCAAGGCTTTCGACCACAGCGGCGCCCGTCCTGCCGACTGGGACTTTATCAATACCAAGATCAGGGACATATTGAATAGATTCTACTACGACCAGACCAAGCGCCGGCCCATGGTTCTGCCGGTTGTGGTGAAGGTGTAACCTAAATGGCCAGGAAGAGAGCTAGCGCCAACCGCCAGCCCCGCCGCCAGCCCAGGTCCAGGGGAAGTTCGGGGGGGAAGCGTTTTTCCCGTTTCATCTTTTCGGCGCCGGTGCGCCGACTGATACTGACGGCCATCTTCCTGGGGCTGATTATCTGGCACTGGACGACCATCTCCAACTGGGTGGATAGCGTCTGGGCGGGCACCACCGACCTTTTCGGCTGGGGGCTGTTCTTCTTCTTTCTCGCCCTCGGCTTTATTATCGGGGTGGTGTGGGGGCGGCGGGTGCTGGCCGTTATCTACCACTGGAACCAGTGGCTGGGCGCCGTCGCCTTTATCTTTACCGCCTGGGGGATACTGGCTTTCTTCGAGCTGGGGGGCAGCTTCGGCGACGGGATTGTCGGCGACGATGGTGTCGGCGCAGCCTTCAGGCTGTTAGGCCTGGTGCTGCTGGGCATTATCCTGGTCGCCCCCGGCTTTTGC
>DATKYX010000116.1:0-2244 GCA_035528255.1 Dehalococcoidales bacterium
TTGCCGATGCCGGCGACCAGGCTCTGGTCGCAGAGCAGCGCCTTTATCGGCGCCGTGCGATTTTTCAATCTCTCCGCCAGCACTTCGGCGGTAAACTCTTTCCCCAGCGCCTCGGGCCCCAGCTTGACGCCGACACTCTCCTTATCATCCACCAGCCACATTATGCCGAACTTGCGCGGGTCGCGGAAATAGACATTAGTGCCGTCGTCGAGGTGGATAATCGCCCTGACGAACTTCTCCGGCTCTCTAAGCCAGAGCGACCCCGTCATCTTGAGGTGGATAATCAGGGCCTGCCCGCCGCTCAAGCTGAAGATGAGATACTTTCCCCGCCGCCCCAGCCCGGTTATCCTCTGCCCGATGAGGCGGGCGCGGAACTCCTCCAGCGAGGGCTGGCGCACGATGCCCTCCCAGGGAAAGCTCAGCCCGCTGACGGTGCGCCCGATAACATAGGGGGCAAGCTCGTTCCTTATCGTCTCGACTTCGGGCAGCTCAGGCATGCTTCGCCCCTCTCTTAGCCTCGTATTTGTTGTATAAAACTACGGCCGGGTAGAGCAGCAATCCCCCCAGCACCAGCCCCCCCGCCACATCGCTGGCCCAGTGCGCCCCCAGGTAGATACGCGACAGCCCGACGGCAAGGATAATCACCACCACCAGCGCCCGCAAAAACCATCTGGCCACGGGCGTCTTTACCAGCCGGGGCGCCAGGTAGAAAAGAAAGCCGCCGATGACGGTGGCGACGGCGACATGCCCGCTGGGGAAGCCGGAACCAATCGTCCCCACCCATACCTGCACCAGTTCGGCGCCGGGTCGGGGACGGCTGACCAAGAGTTTTAAGAGCCAACCAATGAGTCCAGCGGCGCTGGCGGCTGAGGCGATAAAGATAATTGCCAGCCTCCTGCCCGGCAGCCAGAACCTGAGAGCAACCACTACGCACAGTCCGGCGACGTAGGGGGCGAAGCGCATTAGCGGCTTGAACCAGGTAAAGTCGATACCCTGAATCCATGAGCTGATGCTCAAATCTCCGGGAAAGTAGTCGTAGCGGTGGGCGAAATAACAGGAAACCCCGAAAAGAGCTATAAAAAAGGCGTAAACGGCGATAGCGCGCCTGCTCATCGGCTCCTATTCCATCTCTCCCCAGTTGGGGCCCGTCTTGACGGCAGCTTTCAGGGGCACGCTCAATTCGATGGCGGAGATCATCAGTTCGGGGGCGAGCTTTTTCATCTCCCCGACCTCGGCGTCGGGCACCTCGAAGATAAGCTCGTCGTGCACCTGCAGGAGCATCTTGCTCTTCAATCCGCGCTTTTCCATCTCCCGCTCCAGGTTAAGCATAGCCACCTTGATGATGTCGGCGGAGGTGCCCTGCACGGGCATATTTATGGCCATCCTCTCGGCGGCTTCCCGCACCTGGCGGTTCTGGGCGTTGATTTCGGGGATAGCCCGCCGCCGCCCCAGTATGGTCTGGACGTAGCCCGTCTTCCGCGCTTCCTCCTTGGTCGATTCCAGGTAGCTCTTAACCCCCGGGTACTTCTCGAAGTAGGCGTTAATGAACTGGGCGGCTTCCTGGCGCGATAGCCCCGTCGCCTGCTCCAGCCCGTAGTCGCTCATGCCGTAGATAACGCCGAAATTCACCGTTTTAGCCACCCGCCGCATCTCCGGGGTTACTTTAGACGCCTCCACCCCGAAGACCTGGGCGGCGGTGGTGCGGTGAATGTCCTCATCGTGGCGGAAGGCGCTGATTAAGCTCTTGTCCTGCGATAGATGGGCCAGGGCGCGCAGGTCAATCTGCGAGTAGTCGGCGGAAAGCAGTTGCGACCCCTCCGGCGCGATGAAGGCTCGCCTCACCTCTTTGCCCAGCTCCCCCCGGATGGGTATGTTTTGTAAATTGGGCTCGCTGGATGAAAGCCTCCCCGTGGTCGTCCGCGTCTGGTTGAAGCTGGTGTGCAACCGCCCCGTCTTCTTGTTGACCAGACCGGGCAGGGCGTCGATATAGGTCGACTTTATCTTGCTCAACTGGCGGTAGTCCAGTATTAATTCGATGATGGGATGGGTGCCGAGCAGTTCTTCCAGCACCGACGCCCCCGTGGAATAGCCCCCCTTGGTCTTGCGGGCGGACGGCAGTCCCTGCTCCTCGAATAAGACCCGGCTCAACTGCTGCGGCGAGTTTATGTTGAACTGGTGTCCGGCATTATCGTATATATCCTTCTCCAACTTGATTAGCTGCTCGCCCAGCCGCCGCGACATTTC
>DATKYX010000117.1:0-3622 GCA_035528255.1 Dehalococcoidales bacterium
GACAAGGCTTTTGTCGAGAAATGGACCTTCGGCTTCGATAAGCTAAAGAAACACGTCCGGGGCTACAGCCCGGAGGCGGTGGTGGGGATTACGGGGGTTGCCGCGGCTAAAATCAGGCAATTCGCCCGAATGTACGCCACCACTAAACCAGCCGCTATCACCCAGGGCGTGTCCCTTGACCATTGCACTAACGGCGTGCAGAACAGCCGCGCTATCTCCATCCTCATTGCCATCACCGGTAATCTTGACATAACCGGGGGCAATGTCTATAACTCCCCTCTGCCCCAGACCAGCCTCAGGGTGAAGGGTAGGGTGAAGGTCGATGAGGCCATCGGCGCCCGGTACCCCATATTCAGCAAGTTTGTCAGCGAGACCACCGCCATGCCGGTGCCCGACGCCATAATCACAGGCGAGCCCTACCCGGTGAAAGCCCTCATCGTCCAGGGTTGCAACCCCGTCCTGACCTGGCCCGACAGCGGCAAGGTGAGGCAGGCTTTCGAGCAGCTGGAGTTGCTGGTGGTATCCGACCTCTTTATGACCGAGACCGCCAAGATGGCCGACATTTTTCTGCCCGCCGCCGCTTTCCTGGAGAAGAAAATCATCATGGACTACGCCACCAAGGGGGTGCCGTTGTTTATGCTGGGGCAGAAGGCGATTGAGCCTCCGGGCGAATGCAAGGAAGACTGGCAGTTGTGGTCGGAGCTGGGCAAGAAGATGGGCTACGCTGATTACTTCCCCTGGCGGAATTCCGACGAACTGCTATCCTACCTGCTCAAGCCGACGGGCATAACCCTGGAGCAGTTGGAGCAAAATCCCGAGGGTGTAATATACGGAGAGTTCAACCGCCAGCGTAAATACGAAGAAGAAGGCTTCGATACCCCGTCGGGCAGGGTGGAAATCTTTTCGCCGGTACTAGCCGCCTACGGCTATGACCCCCTGCCCACCTTTACTCCGCAGGGGAGGACACCCGACGATGGTTACCCCTTCAACCTGATTACGGGCACCAGGACTGTCGCCTTCACTCACTCCCAGTACCGCGACATCGATAGGCTTAAGAAGCTGGCGCCGGAGCCGCTGGTGGAGATTGACACCGAGTCGGCAAGAAAGCTGGGCATCGCCGACGGCGAAATGGTAATCGTGGAAACGGCCGACGATAGCATCACCCTCAAGGCCAGGGTTACCCCCGATATCCTGCCCGGAGTGGTCAGCTTGCAGCACGGCTGGAAGGAAGCCAACGCCAATCTCCTCACCACCTACCAGCCCTGCGACCCCATTTCGGGCTACCCTGCCTTTAAGACCACCCCCTGTCGGGTGAGAAAAATCGAAGAATGAGTTATAATTAGTTAGATATTAACTATTGCATAAAGTTAACGGGAGGAAAGAAATGAACGACCAGCCGAAGAATGTTATTCCCATGGTAATCGAAAGCGGCACCAGGGGTGAGCGCGCCTTTGATATATACTCGCTTCTGCTGAGGGAGCGCATCGTTATGCTGGGCATGCCCATCAACGACCAGGTGGCTAACGTTACTGTCGCCCAGCTTCTCTATCTGGAGCGGGAAGACCCCGATAAGGACATCAGCCTCTATATTCACTGCCCCGGGGGCATTATCTCTTCGGGGCTGGCTATCTACGACACCATGCAGCTGATAAAGCCCGATGTCTCCACCATATGCGTGGGGCTGGCGGCGAGCATGGGCACTTTGCTGCTCTGCGCCGGAACTAAGGGCAAGCGCTACGCCCTGCCCAACTCCACGATACACATGCACCAGGCGGTGGGGGGCGCCCAGGGACAGGCTTCCGATATCGTTATCGCGGCGCGGGAGATCGCGCGGCAGCAGGACCTGATAAAAGATATTATCGTGAAGCACACCGGCCAGCCGCTGGAGAAGGTAACCCATGATACCGACCGCGATTTTTACCTGAATCCCGAGCAGGCGGTCGAGTACGGCATCGTGGATGAAATCCTGACCAAGCCGCCCAAAGACGAAAAAAAGAAGTAGCTACAATTACCGCTTATAACTTACCGTAGCGCAGAGCCAGTTCTTCCGCAGTGGGCAGGCCGTGCCTGGCTCCGGTGCGGCTGATACAGAGCTTAGCCACGAAATCGCCCAGCCGCCCGCACTCTTTTAGCCCCTTGCCTTTGGTTATCCCGTAGATAAAGCCGGCGGCGAAGGCATCGCCGGCGCCGGTGGTATCCACCTCGGCGGCCAGATTCTGGTTGGACGGCTCGATGATATATTCGTTATCGGCGTCCCTGATGTAGCTGACGGCGGTGGTCTTGCCTATCTTGGCGCCTTTACCCATTGTCACCACCACGGTGCGGCAACCCGACTGCAGGCACTTTTGCGCCCCGTCCTCCACGTCCTCTCCGGTCATCTGCTTGAGTTCGCTCTGGTTGACGAAGAGCAGGTGGGTGCGGCTCAAAAAGGGCGTCAGGGTATCGAGCCCCTTGACGGCGTAGAGGGCTCCGGGGGAAAAGCTGAGCCTGACCGATGGTTCCAGCCTGACTATCAGCCCCAGCGATAGTCGGAACTGGCTGTCGTCGGCGAAGGACGAGAGGTAGAGAATCTCCGCCTGATTTATATAGCCGAGGTCCAGGTCTTCCATGTCGAGCAGGCTGTTGGCTCCGGGCTGGACATAGAGCGAGCGCTTGCCTCCCCGGTCGCTGAAGCACAATACCGAGCCGGTCCTGGCTTTGGGCTTCACCAGTATTCGGCTGGTATCCACCCCCACCCCCTGAAAATCGTTGAGCAGCGTCTTGCCCTCTCGGTCATCGCCGACGGCGCCGCAGAAACCGGTGCCAACGCCCAGTTTGGCCAGCCCGTAGATGGTGTTGGCGGCGGAGCCGCCGGGGAAGGATTTCGCCCAGTCTATCACCGTCTCGCCGTCGCTGATGACGCGCTCGACTTTATAGATGTGGTCGGTGTTGAGCGCTCCCACTCCGATTATTTGAATTTTAGTCATAGTATTAGCCGAGTTTGCCCGCTTCCTCCCGGGCCAGTTTTCTGATGCGCTTGTGGATTTCGATGATGTCTTTTATGTCTTTCCGCCCCGAGAGCCAGTGGAAATTTCCTGTATCGCCTTTGGTTGCCCACTTCTCCTTGAATTTTACCACCCTCTCCGCCCAGGGGCGGCCGTCCTTCTGCCACGCCTCTAAAATTTCCTGCAGGTCGCTGATGAGGGTGGAAGCCAGGCTCATGGTGGCGTGGGGTAGGGCGTATTCGTTGGCGTTGAAGGCGATAGCCAGCCCTCCCGCCTCTTCCACCGCCTGGAGCATCCTGAAGTCGGTGATGCTGTCGCCGACAACCACCCATTTGTCGAAGGGCTGGTCGTTTTTATCGGCGAACCGGGTGAGCGCCTCCACCTTGCGCCTGCCGCCGATGGGCTTGACCTCTTTTATGGCGGCGCCGATGTCGGTTTCGGGCAGCTTCTCCCAGAAGAATTTGTCCAGGCTTTTTTTGATGCGCTCGTCGTCGCTGGGGGGGTGCATGGTCAATATATCTTCTTCCGCTTCTTTAAGCAGCCGTTTTTCTGCTTCGGTCAGGGTCGACCGGAACTTATCGAGGGGAAAGGGGGTGGAAGCGACATTATGAGCGTAGAAGTCCAGCTTCTGGGTGATG
>DATKYX010000118.1:0-2865 GCA_035528255.1 Dehalococcoidales bacterium
CAGCTTGTCGCGGGGCACGGCCACGTCCTCGGCTAAGACCGTCTTGGCCGCGCCGAAGGTGGCGGCAAAGCCGGCGCTCCGCATCTTCCAGTACTTGGCCGCTTCCTCAGCGTCCTTGGCCACCTTGACCTCTCTGGCTCCACTCTTTTTCAAAGTATCGACAATCTGTTTGGCCTCCGCCTCAACCGCTGCCGGAGAGCCGTCGGCCATTAAAAGAAGCAGCGCCTGCGCATCCACCGGCAGACCCATCGGCATCATTTCCTCGACGCGGCGCAGGATGAAGTTATCGACGAACTCTATCTTGGCCGGCACCACGCCGCTGGCCAGTATATTGGATACCGCCTGTCCGCCCACCACCATATCGTCGAAGACAGCCATCATCGTCTGGCTTGTCTGCGGCATGGGTATCAGCTTTAAAGTTATCTTGGTGATTACCCCCAGCGTCCCCTCGGAGCCGGTGAAGAGCATCGCCAGCTCATATCCCGTACGGTTCTTCACCGTCACCCCACCCAGCTTCATGATGTAGCCGTTGGCTAAGACCACCTCCAGCCCGAGGACATACTGCTTGGTCACGCCGTACTTGACGCAATAGGGCCCCCCCGCGTTCTCGGCGATGGTGCCGCCCAAGGTACAGCCCAGGAAGCTCTGGGGGTCGGGGGGATAGAACAGCTTCTGCTTGGCCAGCGCCAGGTTAAAGTCATGCAGCACGACGCCGGGCTCGACGGTAGCCGTAAAGTTAGTCTTATTTATATCCAGGATTTTATTCATTTTTACCGTGCAGAGCACGATGCCGCCCCTGATGGGTATGGAGCCGCCGCTAACGTTGGTGCCGGCTCCCCGAGGGGTAACCGGAATCTTGTTGTCGTTAGCCAGTTTAAGAATCTGGGACACCTGCTCGGCGGTCGTCGGCAGCACCACCACGTCGGGCATATGCGCCCAGGTAGCGGTGCCGTCGTAGGAATAGGTGGTCAGGTCCTCCTTAGAGGTTAGCACCGCCTCCTTGCCCACAATCTTCTCCAGTTGTGATATAATCTTTTTCTCCATTTCAACCTTCCTTCAGATTAGTGACCGACCTTGACTGGGTTGTCTTTTCCTCGGCCAGCAAAGCCGCCCCTAGCGCCGTCACGATTTGCGGCTCCTCGGGCAACAAAAGCCGGCAGCCTAAACTCTTTTCTATATTTTTAACCAGCCCGATGTCTTTAGCCCCACCCCCCACCACCGCGCAATCGGGCTCTAAACCCACCCTCTCCACCATAGTCTGAATTTTAGCCGCCAGGGTACGGTGCAGGCCGGCTAAGATATCCTCCTTCAGAGCGCCCTCGGCGACGCGGGAGATTGCCTCCGACTCGGCGAAGACGGCGCAGCCCGTATTGAAATCAACTTTGTTCCGGGATTTCAGCGACAGCTCGCCGATATCCTCCAGGTCGATTTGTAAAACCTTGGCGATAACCTGCAGAAAGCGCCCGCTGCCGGCGGCGCACTTCTCGCTCTGCAGGAAAGCGGTAGCCCTGCCCTTCTCGTTCACCCGGAACACCCTGGTTAACTGCCCGCCGATATCGATTACCGTCCGCGCCGAGGGAAACAGGTAGGATACCCCCCTCCCCTGGCAGGACAGGTCGGTAACCACCTCGTTGGCAGATGTAACGTTCGAGGCGCCATAACCGGTGGCGACGAAGTAGTCGATATCCTTCAAGGACAGCTTGGCTTTAGCCAGCGCTTTTTTAACCACTTCCCCGGCGGTGAGCCGGTAGTTGCCCCCCGAGGGCATGACGTGATGGGAGACGACTTCGCCCCCGGACATTACCACCGCTTTGGAAAAAGCGGAACCTATATCAACTCCGACAACATATATCATATCTTTAACTTTCGTGTTATGTAAAGATAGTCGCCTCTCGCAGGCGGCGCTCGGCTCTGGATAAAGGTGTTCCCTTCTCCTCCGCCTCTTTGACTATATCCCTGCCCAGCAATGCCGCCCCAATCGCTCCGGTAAGCAGCGGCTCGGGGGGCACCAGCACGGCAAAGCCCAGCTTGTCTTCCATCGCCTTTACCAGCCCGATATTCTTGGCCCCACCCCCCGTCAACGCCACCTCTCTCTCTATTTTTAGCCGCCGCAGCATGCCGTATACCCTAGTGGCGATAGCCTCGTGCAGGCCGGCGATGATATCGGGCAGCGCCGTCCCCTCCGAGAGCTTGGTGACCACCTCCTGGGTGGCGAAGACGGTGCAGGTATTACTTATCCTCACCGCATTTTCAGCCTCCAGCGACAGCTTGCCCATATCCTCCAGCCTGACGCCGAGTTCCTCGGCGGCCACCTCTAAGAATCGACCCGTGCCCGCGGCGCACTTGTCGTTCATGACAAAGTCCACCGCCCGGCCGTCCTTGAGCTTAATCCCCTTGCTGTCCTGCCCGCCGATGTCGATTACCGTCCTCGCTTCGGGCAGCAGGTAAGCCACACCCCTGGCGTGGCAGGATATCTCGGTTATCTGCTTATCGGCAAAGGGGACATTGATTCTCCCGTAGCCAGTAGCCACCACGTAGGTTATATCCCCGAAGGGCAGCTTCGCCTTCTCCAGTGCTTCTTCCATGACGCGGTTGGCCAGCTTGCGGTGCTCCGGCCCCGTAGGCCCGATAACCGAAGCCAGCACCGATTGGTTCATAATAACCACCTTGGTCATGGTGGAGCCGATGTCGATACCGGCAAAATAGTGTCTCATAAAACCCTATCTCTTGACCGCCTCCAGGGTTTCGATAAAGGCGTCTATCCTGGCTCTGGTGTCGGCTTCGTTATAGGAGCTGATGTCGACGATATCGCTCTCCAGCACCAGCGAGGGAATATCGCGGTAGACCTTTTTAAGCAGGTTCAGC
>DATKYX010000119.1:0-2069 GCA_035528255.1 Dehalococcoidales bacterium
GCGGCGGCGCCGCTGGCCTTTGCCGCCTGTTTCTTTATCGGCACTAACACTATCACCGTCACCACGCTGGTCTTCCTGGGGTTGTGGGAAGCGCACTACCTGCACCGCGCCTTTATCTATCCCTTCAGCCTGCGCAGCCGCCGCCGGGGGATGCCGCTGGTCGTAATCGGCATCGTCTTGCTCTTCAACATGGCCAACGGTTACCTCAACGGCCGCTATATCTTTACCTTCTCCGGCGGCTACTCCAACCAGTGGCTGGGCGACCCGCGCTTTATTATCGGGGTGGCGCTCTTTATTATCGGCTTTGTCATCAACCGCCGAGCCGATAATACCCTGCGCAGGCTGAGCAAAACGGCCGGCTCCGGGTATAAGATTCCCTACGGCGGGCTTTACCGCTGGATATCCTGCCCCAACTACTTCGGCGAGCTCATTATCTGGACGGGCTGGGCGGTGGCGACCTGGTCGCTGCCGGGGCTGGCTTTCGCCGTCTGGACGGCGGCCAACCTGATGCCACGCGCCCGTTCCCACCATGCCTGGTATCGGCAGCACTTCCCCGATTACCCCGCCCGACGCCGGGCATTCCTGCCCGGTCTGTGGTAGGTTATAGCCCGGGTGGATAAGTTACGCCTGTTTGCTTTATACTATAGTTAGAACTAAACATTGTTCAGGATTCAGCTCGTCGGGGATGACCACAACCTTCTGGATATCCTCGACCTGGTTTAAGACCAAATGAAGAAAATACTGTTTGTCTGTGTCCATAATGCGGGCCGAAGCCAGATGGCGGAGGCTTTCTTTAATCACTTCGCTAAAGGTAAAGCGATAGCCGTTTCGGCGGGCACTCAACCCGAGCCGAGTTTGAGCGTCAATTCGGTAAAGGTAATGCGGGAGGCGGGCATAGAGCTTAACGGCCATGAACCCAAGCTCCTTACCCTCGAAATGCTGGAAGACGCCGACCGGGTTATCACCATGGGTTGCTATGTGGAAGACGCCTGCCCGTCCAGTTCCGTGGCCACCGAGGACTGGGCGCTGGGCAACCCCAAGGGGCAGCCGCTGGAAGAGGTAAGAATAATAAGGGATAGAATCAAGGCTAAGGTTCAGGGGCTGATTAACGAGCTTTAAGAGCTCGACTACAAAATCTCATTATTTATGATACAATTCCTGTTAAGGAGTGCGCTATGATTTGCCCCACCTGCCGTGAAGTGATGATAGTCGTCGAGCAGGATAAGATTGAGCTGGACCACTGCACCAAGTGCGGCGGGGTCTGGTTCGATGCGGGGGAACTGGAGCTGATGCTGGAGAAGATGGGGCGGGATAGCGGCGCTCTGACACTGGCTCAAATAATTGATTTGCCCGAAGCCGAGACCGCCGAGAAAAAGCGGCGCTGCCCCGTCTGCGGGCGCAAGATGAAAAAGACGCACATAGGCCGGGAACCCGAGGTGCTCATCGATGTCTGCTCTTGGGGAGATGGGCTCTGGTTCGACGGCGGCGAGGTGCACCAGATTATAGAGCGGTGCGCTTTAGGTGCGGGCGCTAAGGCGGGCTCCGGGGAGCGCGTGCTCAGCTTTTTGGGGGATACCTTTAAAGCCGAAGGCTAGTTAAGCCCCGGCTCTAAATAAAAGCAACACTATAAGGAGGTTACGATGATTGCACTCTATATTGTCGGCGGTATCGTGGTCCTACTCATCATCTTCTTCGTTGCTACCTACAACGGCCTCATCGGGCTGCGCAACCAGATGCGCAATGCCTGGGCGCAGATTGACGTTCAACTCAAGCGGCGCTACGACCTCATCCCCAACCTGATAGAGACGGTCAAGGGCTATGTGAAGCATGAGCGCGGGACGCTGGAGGCGGTGACCAAGGCGCGAAACCTGGCGCAGAGCCTGGCCAGCGGCGATGTCGGCGCCCGTTCCAAGGCGGAGGACGCGCTGAGCGGCGCCCTCTCCAAGCTGCTGGCGGTGGTGGAAAACTACCCCGACCTGAAGGCGAACCAGAACTTCCTGGCCCTCCAGGAGGAGCTGACCTCGACGGAAAACAAGATAGGCTTTTCCCGCCAGTACTACAACGATTCC
>DATKYX010000120.1:0-2926 GCA_035528255.1 Dehalococcoidales bacterium
GTCAGGGGGCGGCCATTCATTACAAGGCGTGGGTTTGCACCAATCCCGATTGCGGTTACAACCTCAAAATCAGGAACGGTGACGTTTATATCAACGAGCCCATCATAAGCGGGACGCTTCACAACCCGCGCTCCCGCTAAAACCCGAGCGTTTACCCCGGATTAGGCTGGTGCAGCAGTGCTCCCTCAGTTAACCAAACTCAAAGGGATAGCACTCGACCTGTTGTTTCCACGCTGGTGCGTTGGCTGTGGAAGGGAGGGGGATTTTATCTGTCCCGCCTGCCTCAAGTCGCTGCCTCGCATCACGCCCCCCCTCTGCCCCCGCTGCGGGCAGCCCCAGCTCAACGCCGTAATCTGTCCCGTCTGCGTCGGCTGGCAGGCGTCTATAGAAGGCATCCGAGCCCCCTTTAAATTCGACGGCGTCATCCGCCGGGCTATCCACGAGTTCAAATACAACAACCTCAGGGCTATGGCGGCGTTACTCGGCCAACGGCTGGGCGATTACCTGGCGGCCAACCCCCTCCCCGCCGAGGTGCTGGTGCCGGTGCCGCTGCACCGCAAGCGCCTTCGAGAACGGGGCTACAACCAGTCCCGCCTGCTGGCTCTGGAGCTGGCCGGGCTCAGCGGGCTGCCCCTGGTCGATGACTGCCTGGTAAGGCAACGCTGCACCACCCCCCAGATACGGACCCCCGACGTGGACGAGCGGCGCCGCAACGTCGCCGACGCCTTCGCCTGCCGCGACCGCCGCCTGGAAGACAGGGCGGTCCTGCTCATCGACGACGTCGCCACCTCGGGAGCCACCCTCGACGCCTGCGCCCGGACGCTAAAAGAAGCCGGGGCAAGCTCGGTATGGGGTCTGGTGCTCGCCAAAGAGATAAAGGAATCAGCGCCAGGAGGGTGAAACTATGGAGCTACAGATAACGTCTAAAAACATGGAACTAACCCCCACCGTACGCCAGCTCATCGAGAGCAAGCTGGGCAAGCTGGGGCGCCACCTGCCCGACATCAGGGAATACAAGGTGGAAATCGCCCGGGACCAGGCAAGGGCGTCCAAGGAGCACTTCGTCGTCCAGCTAACCATAGACAGCCACGGCACCCTGCTGCGGGGGGCGGAGCGGGGGGAAGACCTGACCGTGGCCATTAACAAGGTGGCTTCGGTCATCAACCGTCAGATCGAGCGCTACAAGGGCAAGCTCTACGAGAAAGGCCGCGGCAGCTCGCCGGACATAGACGATTTCGAGGAAGAGGCTCCGCCCGCGGGCAAGGTGGTCAAAGTCAAGCGCTTTAACGTCAAGCCGATGTCGGTGGCGGAAGCCATCGACCAGATGGAGCTACTGGGGCACGACTTCTTCCTCTTCTTTAACGCCGACAGCGAGGAGCTCAACCTGGTCTATCGCCGCCACGACGGCGACTACGGGCTTATCGAGCCCGAAATGGGCTAAAAACCTCTTGACAAGCGTCGGCGCTTTAACTATGATACAGGGACTTTAGATTATGGCAAAGCGAAATACCGCTAAAAAGACCGCCCAGCGCAAGAACCTCTACCTCATTCTGACCATAGCCTTCTTTCTGGCTATCATCGCCATATTCGTCTTCGACGGCTATATGGGTATCTACGACACCGTCACCATAACCGCCGCCGAACGGGAAGATGTCATAGAGCCCGACTCCTGGATGCGCGGCGATTACAGCTATTACACCTGGGTCGAGGAGGGTCAGGATATAAACTTCGTCTACGAGCTGGACAACCGCCGCTTCAGCACCTACTCGGCTGACGTCGAGGCGGCGATCTGGTTCGGCGAGTCGAAGCACAGCGATTTAATATCGCAGGCGGTAGCCATCGGCAGCTTCGATAAAGAAGAGCTGGCCTGGACAATAGATACCACCCTGCTCCGCCCCGCCGACATCGCCGAAACCCAGGACTACGAGTTCTCGGTAATCATCACGCGGGACGGGGTCGAGCGCCGCATAGTGGTGCATGTATCGTCACTAAGGCCTGTCCCTAGTGCCCAAATACCGATAACCCTGGAGACGGTAAAAATATGAAGCTGGAATACATACTGTTCGGTTTCGGAATTATCTTCTGCCTGGCTGGCGTCGGCTACCTGGCTGCCCAGTACGTGCAGTACCTCTCCGAGCTGGGGCAGCTCATCTCCCTGCTCTTGACGGTGGGCATGTTCACCTGTCTGGGCAAGTATTTTGAGAGGGTAGGATGGTAAGCGCCATACTGGTCGTACTGGCCATTTTTGCCTCCATGGGCCTTATCGCCTGGCTTATCTACCGGGCGGTAAAGCACCGCACCTTCAGCGCCCATACCATCTCCTACGCGCTGGCTATCCTGGCCGGCATCTTCAGCTACGCCTTCTTCCTGAGCATGGACCTGCCGCAGCTGGTCAAGATATTAATCTCCATCCTGCTCGGGGCTGCCCTGATATTCCTGGCCGCCTACCTCCAGCTCCGCCGCCGCCCGCGCAAGTCCTAGACTTCCTATAGGGGTAAAGACCACGACCCATCGGCTGTACTACACCATTTTCAATACCAACATGGGTTGGGTGGGCATATTAGGCTCCGATTCGGGGCTGTCCGCCACCACCCCGCCCCAATCCTCCGCTAAAGAAACCGAGCGGCGGCTGGGCGATAGGTTGAAAAAAGCCACCCGTTCCGAAAAACCCTTTGGCGATATTGTAGAGCGCCTTAAAGCCTACTTGGCCGGCGGGAAGGTGGACTTCCCCGACGAGCTCGACCTCTCTTCAGCCACCGATTTCCAGCGCCGGGTGTGGCGTCTGACCAGGCTCATTCCCTACGGGGAAACCAGGAGCTACGGCTGGCTTGCCGAACGGCTGGGTAAAAGCGGGGCGGCGCGGGCGGTGGGGCAGGCTCTGGCGCGGAACCGCCTGCCCGTTATCATTCCCTGCCACCGGGTGGTG
>DATKYX010000121.1:0-9446 GCA_035528255.1 Dehalococcoidales bacterium
AACTATAAGATTTACCTTTCCACCCGCCCCGAGAAGTATGCCGGAGACCTTGAGGTCTGGGAGCAGGCGACGGATACTTTAGCCAAAGCGCTGAAACGGCAGAATCTCGCCTACGAAATCGACCCCGGCGAGGGCGTCTTCTACGGGCCCAAGATAGATATAAAGTTCGAGGACGCGGTGGGGCGGGGTTGGCAGGGGCCCACCATACAGGTCGACTTTAATCTGCCGGCGCGCTTCGATGTTAACTACATCGGCGAGGACGGGCAGGAGCATATGGTGGCTATGGTGCACCGCACCGTGCTGGGGAGCATGGAGCGCTTTCTGGCTTCACTCATCGAGCACTACGGGGGCGCTTTCCCGGTCTGGCTGGCGCCCATCCAGGCGCTGGTGATACCCATCGCCGACCGCCACCTGGAATACGCCCGCAAGCTGGAAGCCGAGCTTAAAAGCGAGGGGATAAGGGGGGCGGTGGACGCCCGCTCGGAGACGGTGAACATGAAAATACGGCAGGCGCAGTTGGAGAAGGTGCCCTACATGCTGGTCGTCGGGGACAGGGAGGTTGCCGACGGCACCGTTTCCATCCGCCTGCGTAGCGGTGAGAAAGCCAACGCCCAGCCCTTTGCCGACTTCAAGAAGAAACTGAAAGAGATTATAGCCAGCCGCAGCCTGGAATTGAAGCTGTAAAACTTGACTCGCGCAGGCTGTTATGTTATAGTTTTTGCTCATAAACCTTAAGGGTTTGCGGGAGGTAAACCGGATATAGTTAAGCCGCTACGGATTAACCAGGGCATTAGAGCCAAGGAAGTCCGCCTGGTTGGGGAAAAGGGCGAGCAGCTGGGAATTATGCCCATGAACCAGGCGCTGGAAATGGCGAGGAGGCAAGACCTTGACCTGGTGGAGGTAGCCCCTACCGCAGTGCCACCCGTATGCCGCGTGCTCGATTACGGCAAGTACAAGTACGAGCAGTCCAAGAAAGAGCGCGAGCAGAGGAAGAACCAGAAGGTTTCCCTGCTGCGCGAGGTCAGGTTGCGACCCAAGATTGACCCTCATGACTTTGAGTCAAAGATAAGATCGGTGAGGAAGCTGCTGGGGGAGGGCGATAAGGTTAAGGTAACGGTGCGGTTCCGTGGGCGGGAAATCACCCACCCCGAAATCGCCTGGGGTCTGTTACAGCGGATGACGGAATCGCTGCAAGGGGTAGCGGCTATCGCCCGGCAACCGATTATCGAGGGGCGGAGTATGACCGTAATCCTCTCGCCGTTAGCCGCCCAGAAGGTGAAAGCGGCCGAGAAGAGCGAGGCTGAGAAGAGCGAGGTAGTAAAGGGGTCTTAAAAAATTGCCGAAACTAAAAACCCATAAGGGAGCCAAGAGCCGCTTCCACATCACGGGCAGCGGCAAAATTATGCGAGTCAAGGGCGGCAAGAGCCATTTCCGCCGCCGCAAGCCGAAGCGGGTGCGTCGTCTCTTCGACGATACCATACCGCTGAACGCTGCCGACAGGGTGCGGATTAAGCGGCTTTTGCCCTACGGTGTGAAGTAGATAGGGGGATGTCTTGCGAATCAAAAGAGGGGTAACTTCCCACAAACGACATAAGAAAGTATTAGCGATGACCAAGGGGCATAGCGCCACCCGCCATTCGCTTTATAAGCGGGCTAAAGAGTCCATGCTCCATGCGCTGAGCTATGCCTACGCCCACCGCCGCGATCGTAAGGGCGACATGAGACGGCTCTGGATTCTGCGGGTCAGCGCCGCCAGCCGGGCGCAGGGGCTTAGCTACGGGCAGTTCATCTATGGGCTGAAGCAGGCGGGGGTGGAGGTTAACCGCAAGGTCCTGGCCGATATGGCGGTGAGGGAGCCGGATGCCTTCGCCAGCCTGGTGACTATGGCTAAGGGGAAGGTCGAAGGGTAGTATTAAACAATATGAGGATAGGAAACATGAAAGGCAAGGTTTTTCTGACGGTTGCTCTTATTCTGGCATCGCTCTTGCTGGTGATGCCGCTTATCGGCTGTAGTTTTACCACCGCTTCCCTGAGTGAAGCTACCATGTGCACGGGCGTGGACGAGAATGAGCAACCACTGGATAGCACTGATGTTTTTAGCTTTGATACTCCTGAGATATTCTGCTCGGTTAAGCTGTCCAATGCTCCCTCCGAGACTGTGGTAAAAGCGGAATGGGTATACGTAGAGGGAGAAGCAGGTGTGACAGATTACCTTCTGGGTGAGTATGAGTTGCCCGCCGATGGCACCAGGTACCTCGGTTTCTCATTTAGTCCTGACGGGAATTGGCCGAGGGGTGATTATAAAGTAGTTTTGTATGTAGACGGCAAGGAAAAATTGAGCGTGCCTTTCACTGTTGAATAGATAGGTTACATATTCCCACCCTATAGGGGAGTTTAAGAGGGGGTTTTGCCCCCTCTTTTTTTATCTTCTTGACCCCCCAGTAGCCGATAACCTATAATCCAAGACAACCATGATAAACGAGCTTGAGGAACTGATATCCAACGCCCTGCGGGAGCTGGAGGCAATCACCCAGGACAAGGAACTGGAAGCCTGGCGGGTGCGCTACCTGGGCAAGAAGAGCCAGTTGACCACCGTTTTGCGCGGCCTGGCCGGCCTGCCCATGGAGGAGAGGAAGAGGGCGGGGGCATTAGCCAACCGCATTAAAGCCGAGCTGGATAACAGCTATAAGCAGAAGACGCAACTGCTCCGCGAGAGCCAGATGGAGAGCGCCGCCGGGGTGGAGGGGCTGGATATTACGCTGCCCGGGCGTCTTTTGCCACTGGGGCGCTTGCACCCCATCACCCAGACCATCAACGAAATCCACGAAATCTTCGTTTCCATGGGCTTTCAGGTTATGGAGGCACCGGAGGTGGAGTGGAACTACTACAACTTCGAGGCCTTGAACATTCCCCACCACCACCCCGCCCGCGACAGCATGGCCACCCTGTGGGTTGACTGTAAAAACGAGAAGGGCGAAAGGGACATGCTGATGCGCACCCACAACACGGCGGGGGATATCAGGGCAATGGAAATTATGAAACCGCCGATACGGGTGGTGACCACGGGCAAGGTCTATCGCTACGAAGCCAGCGACGCCACCCACGTGCCCATGTTCTACCAGATTGACGGCTTCGCCGTGGACAAGAGCATCACCATGGCCGAGTTGAAGGGGACGCTCTTCGAGTTCGCCCGCCGTTTCTTCGGCGAGGAGAGAAAGGTGCGCTTCCGCTGCGACTATTTTCCCTTCGTCGAGCCGGGGGTGGAGATGGCTATCGAATGCGGGGTTTGCGGCGGCAAGGGCTGCCGGCTCTGCGGCGACAGCGGCTGGATAGAGATACTGGGGGCGGGGATGACGCATCCCAAGGTCCTGGAGCGGGGCGGTCTCGACCCCAGGGAGTACAGCAGCTTTGCCTTCGGCATGGGCATAGACCGTTTGCCCATGCTGCGTTACGGCATCGATGACATAAGACTTTTCTACGGCAGCGACCTTAGATTCTTGAGGCAGTTCTAGAGATGAAGGTTTCAGTTAGCTGGCTTAAAGACTATGTGGATATAAAACTCCCCGTGGCCGAGCTTGCTCACAAGCTGGCTATGGCCGGCACCGAGGTCAAGGCGTGGCAGGTTATCGGCGGTAGCTGGGAGGGCATCGTCGTCGGGCGGATTACCGCCATCAATCCCCACCCCAACGCCGACAGATTGCTTTTGCCGACCATTGACCTGGGCGGCGAGGAGAGGGCCGTGGTCTGCGGGGCGCCCAATCTGAAGCTGGGGGATAAGGTGGCTTTCGCCCGCGTCGGCGCCAGGCTCATCGACGGCCATACCGGCGAGCTTGTCAGCCTGGAGGCGGCTAAGATACGGGGGGTGGTTTCGGAGGGGATGGTCTGCTCGGAAAAAGAGCTGGGCATCTCCGAGAGCCACGAGACGATAATGGTCTTGCCCGCCGAGGCACCGGTGGGTAAACCGCTGGCCGACTACATGGGCGACGTTATCCTCGACCTGGATATAACGCCCAACCGCCCCGATTGCCTGTCCGTTATCGGCATCGCCCGGGAAATAGCCGCTTTGACCGGACAGAAGGTGCGTCTCCCCGCAGACAAATACGACGAGTCCGCTACTACCATCGACAGCCAGGTGGCGGTGGGGATTATCGACGCCGACCTCTGCCCGCGATACAGCGCCAGCCTGGTCAGGGGGATAAAGATAGCTTCTTCGCCGCCCTGGATGCAGCAAAGGCTCATCGCCGCGGGAATGCGCCCCATAAACAACATCGTCGATATCACCAACTATGTCATGCTGGAGTACGGCGAGCCGCTGCACGCCTTCGACTATGACCAGATTAGGGGGCAGAAGATTATCGTCCGCCGCGCTAAAAAAGGCGAGGTCATGGTTACGCTGGACGGGAACAAGCGGGCGCTGGCGCCCGATATGCTGGTCATTGCCGACACTGAACGGGCGGTGGCGCTGGCGGGGGTGATGGGGGGCTATGACAGCGAGGTGACCGATAATACCACCGACATCTTCCTGGAGGCGGCCAGCTTCAACCCGGCCGGCATCTATGAAACCGGTAACAGCCTGGGCTTGCCCAGCGAAGCCCGCATGCGCTTCGAGCGGGGGATTAGCGCCGGCGTTACCATTCCGGCGCTAAAGCGGGCGACACAGCTTTTGGTCGAAATCGGCGGCGGCCAAGCCGCCAAAGGCTTTATTGACGCCTATCCCGCAGAAAAGAAAGCGGAGCCAGTCCGGCTGCGTAGCTCCGAGTCAAAACGCCTGCTGGGCGTTGATTTTAGCATAAAGCAGATGAAGGATACGCTTGAGATTTTGGGCTTCGAGGTCAAGGCCGGAGCTTCTAATGCCGAATTATTTGCCGTCACGCCTTACTGGCGCAGCGACGTGAGCCTTGAGGAAGACCTTATCGAGGAGGTCGCCCGCATCATCGGCTACGACGAAATTCCGATTACCATGCTCAGCCAGTCACTGCCCCCTCAGAACCCGGCGCCGATACTAAAGCTCAAGCCGCAGGTGAGCCAGGTGCTCGCCGACTACGGGTTCCAGGAGGTTATCACCTTTTCCCTGACGGGCATGGAGGCCATAAATAAGCTCATGCCCCAGCCCCACCCGTTGGAGCCGGAGCCGCTACGCATGGTCAAGCCCATGACCGCCGAGCAGGAGTACCTGCGCCCGAACCTGCGCGCTAATCTCCTCTCGGCCCTGGAATCGAACCTGAGGCACGAGGAAAGCGGCGTCAGGCTCTTCGAGCTGGGCAGAGTGTATCACCGCAGAAAGAATGACCTGCCCGATGAGCCGGAGATAGTCTGCGGGGTGTTGGCGGGGCCCAGGTTCGAACCGTCCTGGCGTAGCGGTAACGAGGCGCTCGATTTCTACGACGCCAAGGGCGTAATTGAGGGGCTGTTCGGGCAGCTCGGGGTGGAAGTCGGCTTCGAGGCGGGCTCGGATGAGAGCCTGCACCCGTTCCAGCAGGCGGTGGTCGTGGTCGGGGGGAAAAGGCTGGGTGTGGTCGGCGAATTGCACCCCAAGGTTGCCGATGCCTTTGAGATTGCCGGAGAAGTCTATCTCTTCGAGGTCGATTTGACGGCGCTCTTACCTTTTATTGTGGAGCACAAGATGTTCCAGCCGATTTCGCGCTTTCCGGCCGTGGTCAGGGATATGGCGCTGGTGCTGGACGCGGGCGTGACCAATGCCCAGGCGCAGGACATCATGCGGGGCTTTCCGCTGGTGACCGAGATTACCCTCTTCGACCTCTACAGCGGGGAGCAGTTGCCGGCGGGGAAGAAGTCGCTGGCTTACCGCATCAGCTACCAGTCGCCGAAGCACACGCTGACCGACGACGAGGTCAATAAGGTCCAGCAGCAGATTCTGGATAAGCTTTCAAAGCAGTTGGGGGCGACGTTGCGGGCTTAAAAGTGGCTGAAATTCACCGTTAAAACGGCTCATAATTCCCCATCAGTGTAAAATCCCCAGAAACGATTGACAAATCCAATTATTACCTGTATTATAATCAGTGCATTCTTATATTTCTGATTATTCAGCGAGGTGGTGAAAATGGCTCAGACAGATAAAAGCGAATGCTGTTCTCCGACTGGTGGAAAAGCCAGTTGCTGTAAAGTCGAAGCTTTAATCAGCATCGATGAACGCGGTCAGATGGTGCTGCCCAAGGAGACCAGAGACAAGGCTAATATTCAAGCCGGTGATAAATTGGCCGTTATCAGCTGGGAAAAGGACGGGAAAACCTGTTGTCTTACCCTGATTAAAGCTGAAGAATTAACCGATATGGTAAGGAACCTGCTCGGGCCACTCATGCAAGACGTAATAAGAAAATAGAGGGAGAAAATATGAAAGAGGCAGAAATCAAAAAGTCTGTAAGAGAAGGGTATGCAAAAGTCGCACAACAGGACGGCACCTGCTGTAACACAACAAGCCCATGCTGTAATAATACCGATTTAGCCCGCAATATGAGTAAAACTATTGGTTACACCCAGGAAGAAATGGACAGGGTCCCCGAGGGAGCTAATCTGGGTCTCGGCTGCGGCAATCCGGTAGCCCTGGCTTCTTTAAAAGAAGGTGAAACAGTACTCGACCTCGGCTCAGGTGCCGGCTTCGATTGTTTTCTGGCCGCCGCTAAGGTCGGCAAAAATGGAAAAGTCATCGGCATAGATATGACACCGGAGATGATTGAAAAAGCAAGAGAGAATGCCGGGCAGGGTGACTATACGAATGTGGAGTTCAGGCTTGGAGAGATTGAGAACCTGCCGGTGGCTGATAATTCGGTTGACGTCGTCATCTCAAACTGTGTTATCAATCTCGTGCCCGATAAAAGAAGGGTCTTTAAAGAAACATTCAGGGTGCTGAAGTCGGGTGGCAGGCTGATGGTCTCAGATATAGTTTTGTTGAAGGAACTTCCCGACGTTATAAAGAACTCAATTGAGGCATATATTGGCTGTCTTTCGGGAGCCATAATGAGGGACGAATATATAGGTGCTATAGAAGCGGCTGGATTTCAGGATGTCAGGATAGCTGATGAGACGTCCTTCCCTATAGATTGTATGGCTAACGACCCAACGGCAAAGGTAATCATCGAGAATGCAAAAATACCGCCTCAAGAAGTAGCGAATATTGCCAGTTCGGTCCTGAGCATAAAGGTTTATGGGATTAAACCGGGTTAAACTCGGTAACCATCTTTTTGAGTCTCGCTACTACCTCTGTCAACGGCACCAGCTCCGACTCTTTTTCCGAGCGTTTCTTTAGTTCGACGCTGTCTTTATCCAGAGTGCGGGGGCTGACGGTAAGCCGTAGCGGTATGCCCAGCAGGTCGGCGTCGTTGAACTTGACCCCGGGTGATTCCTGGCGGTCGTCGAAGAGGACCTCAAAGCCGGCTGCCTCCAGCTCGGCGTAGAGCTTCTCGGCGACCTCTCCTGCTTTGGAGCCTTCCTTATAGAGCGGGCAGAGATAGAACTGATAGGGGGCGAGGGTGGGAGGCCAGATAATGCCCTTTTCGTCGTGGTTTTGCTCGATGACCGCCGCCATCAGCCGGCTTAAGCCCAGCCCGTAGCAGCCCATGACCAGGGGATGGGGCTCGCCCTTCTCGTCGATAAAGGAGGCGTCGAACTTCTCGCTATAGGTCGTGACCAGCTTGAAGATATGCCCGACCTCAATGCCGCGGGTCGAGGCGAAGATGCCGCCGCATCCGGGGCATTTATCGCCGGCACGGGCGCTGGCGATATCGGCGACGAAGTCCGCCTTAAAGTCGCGGGGGTAGTTTACGTTTTTGAGGTGGGTTTCGGGCTTGTTGGCGCCGGCGACGAAGTTGGTGCCCGAATTTACCGAGTCGTCGGCGATGACCTTGATGCCCTTAATGCCGACGGGCGATGCCGCGCCGGCTACCAGACCGGCCTTTATGACCTCGTCCTCGGTGGCGAAGCGGAGGTCGGTACAGCCCAGCGCATTCTGTAGCTTTAGCTCGTTGACGCCGAGGTCGCCGCGGATGACCACGAAGACGAGCTTGCCGTCGGCGATATAAAAGACGGCTTTCAGGGTGTGGCTGTGGGGTATCTTGAGGAAGGCGGCTACCTCTTCGATGGAGCCCGCGCCGGGCGTGGCCACTTCCTCAACGGGTAGAGGCTGGCCGTTATCTATTTTTTCTTTGGCGCTGGCCGCTTTTTCGGCATTGGCGGCATAGTTACAGCCGGGACAGTGGATAATCTCGTCCTCGCCGCTTTCGGTGACCACCATGAACTCGCGGGAGTCCTTGCCGCCGATAGCGCCGCTGTCGGCTTCCACCAGCATGGTAGCCAGGCCGCAGCGCTCGAAGATATCCCGGTATGCCCGGTCCATCTTCTCGTAGCTGATATCAAGCCCGGCCTCATCGACGTCGAAGCTGTAGAGGTCTTTCATGAGGAACTCGCGTACTCTTATCAGCCCGCCCCGGGGGCGCAGCTCGTCGCGGAACTTGACCTGAATCTGGTAGAGGAGGAGGGGCAGGTCGCGGTAGCTCTGGACGTTGTGCTTTACCAGTTCGGTGATGACTTCTTCGTGGGTGGGGCCCAAGGCCAGCTTTCGTTCCCGGCGGTCGGAAAGGGTGAAAAGGACCTTACCCAGGGCCAGGTCGCGGCCGGATTGCTGCCAGAGCTCGAAAGGCTGCAACACCGGCAGGTTGACCTCCTGCCCGCCCGCTTTGTCCATCTCGTCGCGGATGATATGTTCTATCTTTCTGAGCACCCGCCAGCCTAATGGCAGGTAGGAATAGACGCCGGCGGCCAACTGTTGTATCATGCCGGCTCTCAGTAATAGCTGGTGGCTGGCGGTTTCCGCCTCGGCGGGCACTTCGCGCTGAGTCTTACCGAATAGCTTTGATATACGCATAGTTTTACCAGTTTGTAATCAGTTTACCTTCCTTATCTCTCATATTTCCGGTAACGGCGTAGATAAAGTCGATGATAGCCCAAATACCTAAGCCACCCAGAGTGAGCACCATTAGAATTGCCGTTCCATACTTCTCCAGATAGAATCGGTGGATGCCGAGCTGGCCGAGAAACCAGGCAAGCAGGGTGACCGCCAGCCTCGATTTCTTGGAGACGTCGCCGGCTACTGTTTTTAGTCCCAGTCCCGCCCCGCATTCGGTGCAGAATTCAGCCACCGGGCTGGTCTTGGCGCCGCAGGCCTGGCAAAAGCTGCTGCCGATTAAAGGCTTGGCTCCACAGCCGAGGCAGATTTCAGGCGCCCCTATAAGTTCTTTGCCGCAGTTTCGACAATGCATGAATAACCTCCTTTAGCGGTTATATTTCATTAAATTCTCTACCCATTAAATCATATCGAACGGCTTTATTCCAGCCTCTAGCGGGTCATCTTGCGCACAAAGGTTATCAGGAAGAGGGCGATGGTGAAGACGCCGATGAACGACTCGAAGGCGCCGATGCCCTTTATCCAGGCA
>DATKYX010000122.1:0-3406 GCA_035528255.1 Dehalococcoidales bacterium
GCGTCCTTTACCGCCTTGACCTTGCCCTCCAGCTCGGTGTTCAGCTCGGCGGGTATCTTGTCCTTGTTGTCCCGCATGGTCTTCTCGGCCGTGTAGGCGAGGGTGTCGGCCATGTTGCGGGCTTCGATTTCCTGGCGCCGCTTACTGTCCTCGGTGGCATGCGCCTCGGCGTCCTTCTGCATCGTGCTCACCTCTTCCTTGGAAAGCCCGCTGGAAGCGGTGATGGTTATCTTCTGCTCCTTGCCGGTGCCCTTGTCGAGAGCCTTGACGTTAAGAATGCCGTTGGCGTCGATGTCGAAGCTGACCTCAATCTGGGGCAAGCCTCTCGGCGACGGCAGAATGCCGTCGAGCATAAACCTCCCCAGTGTCCGGTTATCGGCCGCCATCTGCCTCTCTCCCTGCAAAATATGAATCTCGACACTGGGCTGGTTATCGGCCGCCGTGCTGAAGACCTGGCTCTTCGATGTGGGGATGGTGGTGTTGCGCGGTATCAGCGGCGTGGCCACCCTGCCCAGGGTCTCGATACCCAGCGTCAGCGGGGTAACGTCGAGCAGGAGAACGTCTTTTACGTCCCCCTTGAGCACGCCGGCCTGGATAGCCGCCCCCAGCGCCACCACCTCATCGGGGTTGACCCCCTTGTGCGGCTCCTTGCCGAAAAATTGTTTGACCTTCTCGATGACCAGCGGCGTCCTCGTCTGGCCGCCCACCATAACCACCTCGTCAATCTGGGCGGCGGTCTTCTCGGCGTCGGCCAGCGCCTGCTTGCAGGGCTCGATGCTCCTTTCCACCAGGTCGCCCACCAGTTGCTCCAGCTTGGCGCGCGTCAGGGTGATATTTAGGTGCTTGGGCCCGCTGGCGTCGGCGGTGACGAAGGGCAGGTTGACCTCGGTCTGCTGCACGGTGGAAAGCTCGCTCTTGGCTTTTTCGGCGGCTTCCTTCAAGCGTTGCAAGGCCATCTTGTCCTGCTTCAGGTCGATGCCCTGGTCCTTTTTGAACTCGGCGCAGAGCCAGTCCATAATCTTCTGGTCGAAGTCGTCGCCCCCCAGGTGGGTGTCGCCGTTGGTCGATTTAACCTGGAAGGTGCCCTCCCCCAGCTCCAGGATGGAAATATCGAAGGTGCCCCCGCCCAGGTCGTAAACGGCGATGGTCTCCTCCTTCTTCTTGTCCAGCCCGTAGGCCAGGGCGGCCGCCGTCGGCTCGTTAACGATGCGCAGCACGTTAAGCCCGGCTATCTTGCCCGCGTCCTTGGTCGCCTGGCGCTGTGAATCGTTGAAATAGGCGGGCACGGTGATGACCGCCTCGGTAACCTTCTCGCCCAGGTAGGCTTCGGCGTCCGTCTTCAGCTTCTGCAAAAGCATGGCTGAGATTTCGGGCGGGCCGTATTCCTTGTCGCCCATCTTCACCCAGGCGTCGCCGTTGGCCGCCTTAACTATCTTGTAGGGCAGCAATTTCCGGTCGTACTCCACGGTAGGCTCGTCATACTTGCGCCCCATCAGCCGCTTGATGCTGAATATAGTGTTATCGGGGTTGGTGATAGCCTGCCTTTTGGCGACCTGTCCCACCAGGCGCTCGCCGGTCTTGCTTATGGCCACCACCGAAGGCGTGATGCGCCCCCCCTCGGCGTTGGGGATGACCTTGGGCTCCCCCGCCTCCATAACCGCCACCGCGGAAAAAGTAGTGCCTAAATCGATACCTATAACCTTAGCCACTGTTTATGCCTCCTCTTCCCCGTTGCCCACTATAACCATAGTGGGGCGGATTACTCTGTCGTGTAGCTTGTATCCTTTTTGTAGTTCCTCGATAACGATTCCTTCCTTGCCTTTGTCCTCTCTCACCGCCTCGTGGAGGTTGGGGTCGAAGGGCTCGCCCACCGCCTTGATGGGGGAAAGCCCCTGCGCCTCCAGGTTGGCCCAGAGCTTGCGCTCGATGAGCTTGATGCCGTCCACCCAGCTCATCTTCTCCAGTCGCGGCGGGATGGAAACAAAGGCGCGCTCGAAGTCGTCCAGAATCGGCAGCAGGCCGAGCACAAGCACGGAGTTGGCGAACTGGGCCATCTCCGCTCTCTCCTGCTCGCTGCGCCGCTTATAGTTGATAAAATCGGCCTGGGCGCGCTGCCAGCCGGCCAGGTTGGCTTCGGCTTTGGCCTGCGTCTCGGCAAGCAGCTTTTTCAGCGTCTCTATATCCTCGATATCGCCGAAATCGGTACCGGCTTTAGCCGCCTCTTCCGGCTTAACCTCGTTATTATTCTCTCCCAAGGGCTCTTCCACGGGCTCTCGCGGCATCATTAATATTTACCCCTCCCGTTTATCAATTCTCCACCCCTCCCAAGGTCTTCTTTCCCACCCAATACCCACCCTATAAGGGTGGTGCCCCTTTTATATCTTCCTTTAATGGGCTACGCCCCGCCCCCCTGTCATTGCGAGCCGGAGGCGAAGCAATCTCTTTATCCTTTGGCGGGCTTTTGCCCGTACAATTCGGCGACGAGCCGGTTCAGCACCGAGGACAGATAGCCCACGGTGGAGATGGTGCGGGCGTAGGGCATGCGGGTGGGTCCCACCACCCCCATAATGCCCATGGCTTCATCGGGCAGCCCGTACTGGCTGATGACCACGCTGCAATCCTGGATGGCTTCTGTCCGGTTCTCCTTGCCGATAATTACCTGCACTCCTTCTTCCCCCACCCCCTCGGGAGTAATGCTCTGGAGCAGCTTGTGGCAATCCACCATTTCCATCAGGGCGAGCACCCGGTTACCCTGGCGAAACTCGGGCTGGTTGAGGGTAAAGTGCAACCCGTCGAGGCGGGCCTGCTCGAACTCGTGCTCGTCTTCGGTCTGCATCAGCTTGAGCAGGCAGTCGGTTATCTGTTTTTCGGCGGTAGAAAGCTTCAGCTTCTTGGCCGAAATCTTGACCCGGCTCAGGTCGGAGTAAATATTATTAAGCTTATTGGCTATCCTGGTCAACTCCGGCTGGGCTATAGCCTTGTCCAGGGTTAGCAACTGCTGCTTGAGGCGGGCACCCTGGAGAACGAGGACGACCAGCGTCAGCGACTCTCTTAAGTAGACCAGTTCCAGGTGCTTGAACTGGCAGCGCGCCGTCCTGGGCATGGCCACGATGGCGACATTCTGCACCAGCTTGGCGGTCAGCGTCGCCGCCAGGCTCAGCCACTCCTCCATCTCTCTTTCCACCTGGTGGAAAAGGTGGCTGATTAAAAACTGCTCGGCTAGCGGCAGCTCGATATCGCTCAATGTCTCCACGTAGAAGCGGTAGCCCTTGTCCGAGGGGATACTGCCCGAGGAGGGGTGGGGGCGGATAATATAGCCCTCCTGCTCCAGGTGCGCCATCTCGTTGCGGATGGTGGCCGGGCTTACCGCCAGCTCGTAGTCGTTGATGATGCTCTGCGAGGGCAC
>DATKYX010000123.1:0-4999 GCA_035528255.1 Dehalococcoidales bacterium
GAGCTGGGCTTGAAGCCGATGGCTAAAGTCAGGTCTTACGCCTCGGGCGGCGTCGACCCCGCTTACATGGGGTTGGGGGCGGTGCCCGCGGCCCGGAAGGCGCTTAAACTGGCCGGCGTCGAATTAAAGGATATAGACTGCATCGAGTTAAACGAGGCCTTTGCCTCGCAGGCTATCGGGGTGATGAAGGAGCTGGGTATCGGCACCGAGAAGGTGAATCCGCACGGCAGCGGTATCTCGCTGGGGCACCCTATCGGCTGCACGGGAGCCCGGATTCTGGTGACCCTGATGCACGAGATGGCGCGGCAGAATTACCGGCTGGGGTTGGCGGCGCTGTGTATCGGCGGGGGGCAGGGGATGGCGGTGGTCCTGGAGAAGGCTTAAGCTATTTACCCCGCTTGGCGTAGTCGGGGCACCAGGTAGCATTGGGCCTTTCGGGGCGGTGACAGGTGCTGCGCCAGTCCCACTTGCAACTGTCGCAGAGGAATATATGCATTCCCAGCGCCTTCTTGATTCTTGTCTTGAGCTTATCGCCCCAGGAGGGCTTAATCTTGGCTTTCATAACGTACCCGATGTTTGCTATAAAATATAGCAGATAAGGTGCTATTTGGCAACGATTATGATAAAATAGGGCGTGCTTTATAGCTAAAGGGGAGGGGATAATGGCAATCCCGAGGATGAGAAAAGGCAAGAAGGCGGCTGTTCCCGAGGTGGTCAGGGAGGCGGGGAAACTGAACATAGAGTCGGTGAGCGGGGACGAGCTGACCTGGATTAATATCGAGTCTCCGGGCAAGGAGGAGACGGACTACCTGGCGCAAAACTATCCCTTCCACCCCCTCGACCTGGACGACTGCCTGAGCCGCATCCAGCGGCCCAAGATAGACCGCTACGACGAATACCTTTTCCTGGTCTTTCACTTTCCCGTGTTCAACCCTCAAGCCAGGGTGACCACCCCCAGCCAGGTCTCGGTTTTTATCGGGCAGAACTACCTCATCACCCTGCACAATGGCGACCTCAAGCCGCTGGTAAAGCTGTTTAACCAGTGCCAGACGGACGAGGAGATAAAGCAGGAGCACTTCGGCCAGGGTTCGGGCTACCTGCTCTACCGCATCATCGACCGCCTGGTGGACTACTGCTTCCCCATACTCAATAAAATCGGGGGCAATATCGAGGCGGTGGAGGACGCCATCTTCGCCGTGAAGGCGCGGGGCACGGTGAGGGGAATATCCGCGCTGCGCCGCGACGTTATCTCATTCCGCCGCATTATCTGGCCGATGAGGGCGGTTATCGGCGGGCTGGAGCCTAAAATCCGCCGCTTTTCCAGGATGGACATGGAGGTCTATTTCGGGGATACCGTCGACCATCTGGACAAGATATGGGACGCCCTCGACGAGTATAAAGAGATTATCGAGGGCTTGAACGATACCTACGATTCCTTAGCCTCCAACCGCACCAACGAGGTCATGCGCATGCTGACCGTGATTGCCACCATCCTGCTGCCGCTGACGGTAATCGCCTCGCTTTACGGGATGAACGTGCCTTTGCCCTTCCAGGAGTCGAGCTATTCCTTCCTCATCGTCTTCTCCATCTGGGCGGTGGTGGTGGCCGGCATGCTCTATTTCTTCCGTCGCCATCACTGGATATAATATTAAGATATAAACATGAAGGTTTCGCACCGACTACTTATTATCGCCGCCCTCTTCGTTACCTGTTTTATCACCGCTAACATAATTTCGGTAAAGATGATAAGCCTGGGGCCTTTTATCGTCTTCGCCGGCGTTTTTATCTTCCCCGTGAGCTATATCATCGGGGACGTGCTTACCGAGGTCTATGGCTACCGCACCGCCCGCCGGGTTATCTGGCTCGGTTTCGCCTGTAACCTTATCTTCGTCGTCTTCGCCTGGGTGGGGCAGATTCTGCCCTCGCCGTCGGGTTGGGAGTTGCAGGGAGCCTACGAGAGCATCCTGGGCTACACGCCGCGGCTGCTCCTCGCCTCCGTCTGCGGCTACCTTGTCGGCGAGTTCGCCAACTCCTACATACTGGCCAGGATGAAGGTTTTTACCAGGGGGCGCTGGTTGTGGAGCCGAACCATCGGCTCGACCATAATCGGGGAGGGGCTGGATACCGTCGTCTTTACCGTGGTGGCCCTTGTCGGCACGCCCTTCTTTATGCCGCTGGTGATGTTGAGCCAGTGGCTGGTGAAAGTGGTGGTGGAAATCGCGGCCACGCCCGCCACCTACGCCGTGGTCGGTTACCTGAAGCGGAAGGAGGGCATCGACACCTACGACCGCCGCACCAACTTCAACCCCTTCCGCGTCCTGGATTAGTTATTAGCGAGGAGTGTCATAGAGCAAGATGAAGATTCGTTTTCTGGGGGTGCATAACTACGAGACGAAGGATACCAGGCTGATGAGCCTGCTGGTTGACGGTGTTTTAGCCATAGACGCCGGCGGGCTTAGCTCCAGCCTTTCCTTCGAGGCGCAGCAGAAAATAAAGGCCGTGCTGCTCACTCACCAGCACTACGACCACGTGCGCGACATACCCACGCTGGCGATAAACCTGTTCCTGGGCGGCGCCAGGGCCACCGTCTATTCCACACCGCCGGTGTTCGAGGTGCTGGACAAGAGCCTGCTTAACGACGTGATTTACCCCGATTTCCGCCTGAGGCCGCCCGATAAGCCCTGCATCAGCTTCAGCGTCGTCGAGCCGAATAAGTCACAAAAGATTCTGGGCTATGAAGTGCTGCCCGTTCCGGTGAAGCACGGCGTGCCCACCGTGGGCTACCAGCTCAGCGCCGGGGGCAAGTCGGTTTTCTACACGGGGGATACGGGGCCGGGACTGGCCGAAACCTGGGAAAAGATTTCCCCTCAACTGCTTATCATCGAGGTTACCGGCTCCAATAGATTCACGAAGTGGGCGGTGGACGGGGGGCACCTTACGCCCTCGCTGCTGGAGCGGGAGCTTGAGGATTTCAGGAGGCTCAAGGGCTATCTGCCCCGCGTAATAGCCGCGCACATGAGCCCGCACCTGGAGAAGGAGATAGCGGGGGAGGTGGCGGGGGTGGCTAAAGCTTTAAGCGCTTCTATTACCTTAGCCCATGAGGGGATGGAGATTAATCTTTAGATTGCCTTAGCCTGCAAAAGCGCGTTGGGGGGTGGTATGCTAGACACCCCGAAGTTTATCGTCGACCACAACGTGGGCAAGCTGGCCCGGTGGCTGCGGCTCATGGGCTACGACGCCCGCTTCTTCCGGGGCGAAGACGATGCCGAGCTGGTGGCTATCGCCCTCAAAGAGGGGCGGATAATAGTGACGCGGGATACCCTCATTATGCAACGGCGGCTGGTGACCAAAGGCAGGCTGAAAGCCCTGCTCATCGGGAGCGACCAGCCCGAAAGACAGATTCGCCAGCTAGTCGAAAGCCTGCACCTCGATTACCGCTTTAATCCCTTCAGCCTATGCCTTGAATGTAATCAACCCCTGGTGGAGAGGAAAAAGGTGGGGCTGAAGGAGCTGGTGCCGCCCTACGTCTTTAAGACGCAGGAGCAGTTCCGGCAGTGCCCGTCCTGCGGGCGAATCTACTGGCGGGGGACGCACTGGCGGGCGATGACGCGCCGCCTGGAGGGGCTGGGGGAGGGGTAGTGCATCCGCCTCTCTTGACCGCAGTCGGAGATATTGTTACACTTCAAGTTGATAACAGTGGAGGGAAAAGATGGCTTTTAAGAACATTCTGATGGAGAAGAAAGACGGGTTAGGCAAGATTACCATTAATCTGCCGCCCTTGAACATCCTGGATATTCCTACATTGGAGGAGATGAGCCAGGCGCTCGCCGAGCTTAAGGAAGACGACGAAGTGAAGGTGGTGGCGATTACCGGCTCGGGGGAGAAAGCCTTCTCGGCGGGTGTGGCCGTCGGCGATCACCTGGGCGGTAAGCTGCCCAAGATGGTCGAGGTCTTCCATAAGTTATTTACCTCGCTGGTCGAAGTGGATAAGCCGACCATCGCCCTGGTTAACGGGGTGGCGCTGGGTGGGGGGTGCGAGGTAGTCGCCGGCTGCGACATGGCGGTTGCCTCGGATAAGGCGCAGCTGGGCCAGCCCGAGATTAAGCTGGGGGTTTATCCGCCGCCGGCCTCGGTGCTCTTTCCCCGAATAATGGGGCGGCAGAAGGCTTTCGAGCTTATCCTGTCGGGCGACAGCATCAGCGCCAAGGAGGCGGAGAGAATCGGGCTGGTCAATAAAGTCGTCCCCGCCGCCGAGTTCAAGCAGGGGTGCGAGGAGTTTATTAAGCGTTTTACGGCTAACAGCGGGCTGGCTTTGACCCAGGCCCGACGGGCGCTTTACCGCAATTTCGACCTGAATTTCAATGAGGCGCTGGAAGCCACCGGCGTCGACGCCACTATGGTTATGGCCGGGGAAAACAGCGTCGAGGGGCTGAGCGCCTTCCTGGAGAAGAGAAAGCCGATCTGGATAAGATAGTCTTTACGGAGGTATAGGGAAGTGAAAGTTCTAACTACTGCCCAGATGCGCCAGCTGGAGGAAAATTGCGTCAAGTCCGGCATGACCATGGATATGCTCATGGAGAACGCCGGACAGGCCGTAGCCGATGAGTCGGCGCGAATCCTGGAGGATATCCGACAACAGCAGATTCTGATTCTCGTCGGGCCGGGTAACAACGGTGGGGATGGGTTGGTCGCCGCTCGACACCTTCACGACGCGGGAGCCAAGGTCTTCCTCTATTTCTTCGGGCAGAGGCCGGGGCGCGACCCCATGCTCAAGCCGATAAGGGAGCGCCGCATCAAGCGTATCGAGGCGGAAAAGGATGAAAGCCTGGAGGAGCTGACCAAGCTGCTGACTTCGGTGGATACCGTTATCGACGCCCTCTTCGGCATCGGCGCCACCCGACCCTTTTCCGGTTTGTTGCTGATGGTACTGGACAGGGTGAGGCGCGCCAAGATTAGGCGCCCCAATTTGAAAATCGTCGCCCTGGATATACCCTCGGGG
>DATKYX010000124.1:0-4287 GCA_035528255.1 Dehalococcoidales bacterium
GCAGTCTATATCCTTTAATTCGACGCCGGCCAGTTTAAGCGCCTTCCGGGCCGCGGGCACCGCCCCCAACCCCATGTAAGCGGGGTCGACGCCGCCCGAGGCGTAAGACCTGACTTTAGCCATCGGCTTCAAGCCCAGCTCTTTGGCTTTATCCGCCGACATCACCACCATGGCCGCCGCGCCGTCGGTTATCCCCGAGGCGTTGCCCGCCGTCACCGAGCCGTCCTTCTTGAAGACCGTGGGCAGCTTGCCCAGCGCTTCCATATTGGTCTCCCTGGGGTGCTCGTCGGTGTCGAACTGCTTCATCTCTTTCTTAACCTTAACCTCGACGGGCACTATCTCCTGGCGGAAAATGCCGCCCTTTATCGCCGCCAGAGCCCTCTGGTTGCTGAGCAGGGACAGCTTGTCCTGCTCCTCCCGGGTGATGCCGTACTTATCGGCGATATTCTCCGAGGTCAAACCCATGTGGTAGTTATAGAATATCTCCCAGAGCCCGTCATAGACCATGCCGTCCACCATCTCGGCGTTGAACATCCGGGCTCCCCAGCGGGCGCTGGGCAGGTAGTAAGGCACGGCGCTCATGTTCTCCATGCCGCCGGCGACGATGATTTCGGCATCGCCCGCCTTGATTGCCTGGGCGGCAAGAGCCACCGACTTCATCCCCGAAGCGCAAATCTTGTTCACGGTAAAGGCGTTCACCTCTTTGGGAATGCCGGCATAGATAGCCGCCTGGCGGGCGGTATTCTGCCCCTGCCCCGCCTGGAGGACATTGCCCATGATAACCTCGTCCAGCCGCACCTCTTTTAAGGAGCCGTCCCAGTCGAAGTATTTCTTCTCCAGCTCGGTCAGCTCATCGCCCTTTAGCGCCGCAGGCGCGAAGCCCGCCTCCGGCGAGCCCTTCTTAGGGCGCAATCCGGCTTTTTTGAGCGCCTCTTTGATGACGATGCTGCCCAGCTTCATTACCGGCGTATTCTGCAAAGCGCCGCCGTAGTTGGCGATAGCCGTTCTCACCCCGCTGACAATTACCACCTCGGTCATAAAAGTGCCTCCTTCTAACCTGGCTCAAGTTATTCTATATCAACTGATGTCTGTGTAGTATCTACTTGCTGTAGTCGTAGAAGCCCTTGCCCGTCTTGCGCCCCAGCCACCCCGCCGCCACCATCTTATCCACCAGCGTGGGCACGATGTAACGGGGGTCTTTAAGCTGCTCGTAGAGCGCGTCGGAAACGAACTTGACTATGTCGATGCCCACCATGTCGGAAAGGGTCAGCGGGCCCATCGGGTAGTTCAGGCCCAGTTGTATGGCGTTATCGATATCCTCGCGGCTGGCGACGCCCTCCTCGTAGAGTCGGATAGAATGGAGCAGGAAGGGTATCCACAAACGGTTAACGATAAAGCCGGGGGCGTCCTTGGCGACGACGGTGGTCTTGCCCAGCTTCTCGCCGAAGGCCTTGCTGGCCGCCATCGTCTCATCGCTGGTGGCGATGGTCTTCACGATTTCCAGCAGCTTCATAATCGGCGCCGGGTTGAAGAAATGCAGCCCCACCACCCTGCCCGGCCGCTTGGTGACTATGGCCATGTCGATAATGGACAGGCATGAGGTGTTGGTCGCCAGGATGGCGTCTTTGGGGCAGATGCCGTCCAGCTCGGCGAATATCTTCTTCTTCAAATCCAGGTTCTCGATAGCAGCCTCGATAACCAGGTCGCAATCGGCGAAGTCCTTGGTGCTGGTGGTGCCCTTCAGGCGACCCGTTATGGCGTCCTTATCCGCCTGTGATAGCTTGCCCTTCTCCACGCTGCGGGCCAGCGTCTTCTCGATAAAGCCCATCCCCCGCTTCAATAACTCGTCGTTTATCTCCGATGCCACCACCTGATAACCCGACTGAGCGCAAAGCTGAGCGATGCCCGCGCCCATGGAACCGCAACCCACCACCCCGACCTTCTTTATTTCCATTATGTGCTCCTCTCCTTAGTTTATTTTGCCTTATAGTTCGGCTTTCTCTTCTCCACGAAAGCCGTGGTGCCCTCGGTAAAGTCCTCGGTAGCCATAACGTAGGCCACCAGCGAGCTCTCCAGCCTCAGGCCATCCTCTAAAGTCATGTCGCAGCCCCTGAGCATGGCTTCCTTAGCCGACCTCACCGCCAGCGGGCCCGCCTGGCAGATGGTCTGCGCCCACTCCTTAGCCGTAGCCATAAGCTCGGCTTGGGGCACGACCTTGTTCACCAGCCCGATGCGGTAGGCTTCCTGGGCGTCTATCGGCTTGCCCATGAGCAGCATCTCCGCCGCCTTACACTTGGGGATAGCCCGCGGCAACCGCTGCGTTCCCCCCCACCCCGGAATCAGCCCCAGGTTAACCTCGGGCGTGCCCAGGCGGGCGTTCTCGGCGGCAATTCGTATGTCGCAGGCAAGGGCAATCTCCATCCCCCCACCCAGCGCCATCCCGTTGATGGCGGCGATAAGCGGCTTCCACAACTCCAGCCCGCGCATTATGCTCGGCGGGAAAGACCAGACGGCCCTGGAATGCTCCTTCATAAAGGGCAGCGTGTCCTTGATGTCGGCGCCGCCGCAAAAGGCTCTCTCCCCGGCGCCGGTCACGATGCCCACCCAGAGCTCGTCGTCGTCCCGGAAGTCAATAATCGCCTCGCGGAACTCCCTCATCGTCTCCATGTTCATGGCGTTCATCGCCTCCGGGCGATTAATAGTGAAGATAGCGATTCGGCCTTCTTTCTTATAGTCTATTGGCATAATAGACCTCCCTTCGCAAGTGCTGAAAACTAATCCGTAAATAAATAGGGGCAACCGAGTGGATTTTAGCAGAGCGCCTCCGTTAGCGTCAAGGAAACACCCCTGTTTGCTTACCCCAAAGCCGATGTGATAATATAATGCAAAATAAAAACTAAATACCCTCTCCGAGCCTGTTCATCCTAAAGCTTTTGCCAAGGGGTACAGGCCGATAGGGTACCGCTGGAAACGGCGGTGCCTCCCGTGTTTGGAAAGGAGAGCGCTCATGCTGACGTTTACAGCATGTAGAGCACCTCCTATGAGGTGCTTTTTATTTGCGTATGGCTTGAAATAATCTATAAGGAGCACTCATTGAAGAAGAACCTGATAACCGTCATATTATCCGGGCTGGTCATCGCCAGCCTGCTGATTGGTTTTGCCGGCTGCGGCGGGACGGACCCGCTGGCGCCCCAGGAAAGGCTACTGGTAGCCACCACCACCAGCCTCTATGACACCGGCCTCTGGGGCTACCTGGAACCCATGTTCGAAGATGAATACGGCGTAGAGGTCGACATCCTATCCGCGGGCACCGGCATCGCCCTGGAATACGGCATGCGCGGCGACGTTGATGTCATCACCGTCCACTCCAAAGCCCGTGAAGAGGCGTTCGTCGCCGACGGCTACGGCGTCGAGCGCGTGCCCTTCGCCTACAACTACTTCCTCATTGTCGGCCCCACCGATGACCCCGCCGGCATTATGGACATGAGCCCCGAAGACGCCTTCGCCACGCTCTACCAGTCGGCCAGCTCCAGCTTTATTTCCCGCGGCGACGACTCGGGAACGCACAGCAAGGAGAAGGCAATCTGGGCCGCCGCCGGCTTTGACTACGAAGAGGTCAGGGAAGCCGGACAGTGGTACGTAGAGGGGGCGAGGGGCATGGGCGCGACCCTGCTCATGGCCAGCGAGATGGGCGGCTACACCCTCACCGACATGGGCACCTTCCTCTCCTTTAAGAGCGACCTTCAACTGGCGCCCATAGTCCAGGAGGGGGCCATACTGCTCAACGTCTATTCGGTAATTGCCGTCAGCCCGGAAAGCGACCCCGGCACCAGCATTGATATGGCCAATAACATGGTGGCTTTCCTCACCTCGCCCGAGATTCAGAAACTCATCGGCGAATACGGCGTCGAGGAATACGGCATGCAACTCTTCACCCCCTGCGCCGGGGATGAGCCTACGTTATAATAACATCAGGGGTTAGAGAAAATTGACCGAGCTATGGGACGGACTGGTCACCGCGCTAAGACTGATAATATCCTTTGACCCCGAGGTCATGCAGATAGCGGGGAGGTCGCTGGCAATATCGGCGACCTCCTCCACCATAGCCGCCTTGATATGCCTGCCGCTGGCCACGGTCATCCACTTCAACAAATTCCGCGGCAAGCGCACGCTCATAAACATCGTCCAGACCATGTTCAGCCTGCCCACGGTGGCGGTGGGGCTTTTCGTCTTCGTCCTCTTCTCCAGCGCCGGCCCCCTGGGCGGGCTCGGCATCTTATTCAGCCC